>JAAYLU010000066.1 GCA_012521675.1 Synergistaceae bacterium
GTCGCGGGTTCGAATCCTGCCGGGCGCGCCAAAAGGAAAAATGTGGACTGTTAGCTCAGTTGGCAGAGCAGCTGACTCTTAATCAGCGGGTCGTGGGTTCGAATCCCTCACAGTCCACCATTTTCTTCTCATTACAAGTGCATTGCATCGCACGAAATGCATCAAAGGCTCGTCTTGAGGCGAGCCTTTTTTGTTTTCTCCATTTTCGGCTGAAATGGTACAATGCATTTGTACAGAGACACCGGAGACCATTTTTGGGAGGTAATCGCATGAAGAAGATTTTTTTCACGAGCATGGCTCTGCTTGCTCTGCTTGCCAGCCCTCTCTTCGCCGTGGACATCGATGGCAGCAGTGACTCGCCCTTGCTACGGAGGTTCGAAGGGTCCTTCATCGTTCAGCACTCGGCCCAGGAGTTCGACGAAACTGTAGTTCCGCTTGGGGAGACTGTCCGAAAGGACGACAACTATGTCTTCACTGATTATCAAAGGGTCGAGGGCAGGACGACACGAATAATGTATATCACCCCTCCCGGGACCAGCTCCCTCGCGGTGTTCAGAAACTACGAGGAGGAGCTGAAAGAGAGGGGGTACACTATTCTCTTCAAAGGAGCGAGGGAAGAGCTCGGCCCCCACGACTCCTTCGCCGAGCTGCTCTACGGAAGGGACAGGCATTACCCCGTCCCCGGTCAAGAGTCGACAAAGAAGCAACGCTTTCTCTCCGCGCGCCTAGGCAGGGACGAGGGCGACGTCTACGTGACAGTCTGTTCGTTCGAGAACCACTTCTGGGACATCGCCGGGACGAAGATGGAAAAGGGCAGGACCTACTGCAGGGTCGACGTGGTGGAGACAAAGCCGATGCAGGTCAAAATGGTCGTGGTCAAGGCGGAGGAGATCGCACGCGAGCTGGAGTCGTCCGGAAGGATTGCGCTCTACGGAATCTTCTTCGACACGGACAAGACGGATATAAAGCCCGAATCCAAGCCTGCTCTTGAGGAAATGGCCAAGATGCTGAAGAGCTCCCCCGGGCTTCGGGTGCTGATAGTGGGGCACACGGATAGCACGGGGGACATAGAGTACAACATGGGCCTCTCCAAGAGAAGGGCGGAGTCGGTGGTCAAATACCTCAAGGAGCACTACGGCTTCGCTGGCTCCAGGCTCATCCCCGCCGGTGTCGGCATGTTGGCGCCCGTCGCGACGAACAGGACCGAGGAGGGGCGGGCTAAAAACCGCAGGGTCGAGCTGGTGGAGCTGCAGTGACAGAGGGCGTGGGTGGACGGATTTTGAGGAAACTATATTACGCCTTGCTGCTGTCCCTTATGATGATGCCTGTTGCTCATGCCGCGTATGCGACAGCTGTCGAAGGGGGTCCTTCCCTGGCAATGGGGCCGGGCGTCGCCGAGAAGCTCGAGGCTCTGGGCGCTGAGTTCACACTTGACTGGGGACTTTACCAGGACACCTGAGCCGAGGAGGCCTCCGCTCTCGTCGAGAGCGGAAAGCCAAGCTCTGCCGACGGCTATCTTCTTCTTCTCGATGACAGCGGACGTATCAGAATCCATGTCTCGAGAAACATGACTTTCATCGACGACACAGTGCTGATAGAGCACACGGTTCACCGGGGGCGCGACATCTTCATCTGCCGGTCGGTCGAGCCTTACGAGTAAGACGGACTTCACAAAGAGGCTGCGAAGTGGTATCATTCCTCATCGTCCGGCGCGAGAGTGGTGGAACGGCAGACACGCTGGACTTAGGATCCAGTGCTTTCGGGCATGGGGGTTCGAGTCCCCCCTCTCGCACCATTTTTATCCCTCGCCGTACCGGGACACAGTGCCCTCTTTGCGCGGGTAGGGCTTTGGAATGAAGTCGACGGCCTTGTAGCCGATCGCGACGGCGTAGCAGGGTTTATATCCCTCCGGGATGCGTAGTGATGCGGTCTCCGCCTCGTCCTCGAAAAGATACCGGGCGAGTCCGATCCAGCATGTGCCAATGTCGAGCGACTCCGCCGCGAGGAGCATGTTCTGGATCGCTGCGGAACAGTCCACGACGGAGGAGAGAGGCCCGTCGGCGCGGTGTACGCCGGAGACTATAATCACGGTGGGAGCGCCGTGGAAGAGGTGGTAGCCCCTCTTCATCGACAGGTCTCTCACCCAGTCGATCGGCGACTTGGTCATCTTGTCCACGGCGAACTCGCTCATCCGGTCAATCTTCTCCCTGTCCTGGATGATGAGGAAGTGCCAGGGTTGAGTGTTGTGTCCGCTGGGCGCCCAGAGAGCGGCCTCGATTATCGCGTTCAGCTCGTCGTCCGCAATCTGCTCTTGCTTGAAGCGCCTCACGCTGCGTCGGTTTTTTATAGTCTGCAGAACCAAGTTTATTGGAATTACCCCCTTAATATAAATGTTCCTATTCGCGACTATATGATAAAATACCGCGAAACTAGGAAAAAGGCTACTGCACTTTTTTACTTTTTCACTCTCTGCGGCAGTTTCTTCTGCAGAAAGGAGCACGACACAATGAAAAACAGGACCATGAAAGTCATTTGCATTCTTATGTTGCTCGCACTTTTCTACCCGAACACCAACCAGGCCTCGGCGGCGCCCTTCGGCAACAGCCGCGAGTACCACGCAATGGAGAACTGTAGATCTGCTAAAGACCAGTTGAAAAGAACCCGGGCTATCGAGAGCTACCTCAAGAGAGTCAACCCCAAGATTTCCTCCGCTAACGCCTCCCTGTACGCAGGACTGATCGAAAAACACTCCCAGCATTACAAAGTGGATCCCTTCCTCGTCACATCCATCATGGCAAAAGAGTCGACCTTCAAGGCCAATGCCGTGAGCAAGGGCAATTATGGCCTAATGCAGATCAATTGGAAGGCCAACGGTCCGTGGATAAAAAAGACCTTCCCCGTAAAGGACACCAAACAGCTTTTGGTACCGGACAATAATGTACGCATCGGTGTATGCATCATCGCGTCGAAGATCAAGTCCTCCGGTGGGGACGTGGACAAGGGACTGGACAGGTACAGAGGAAGATCTCTCTCGTCATACAGAAACGGCGTGATGAAGCACTACTCGGCCCTGTACACTCTCTTCGCCCGACTCTAATACGATCCCATGCATTTCAAGCTGGCCGCTGTCGTACTTGCCGCCGGATACTCGAGCCGCATGGGCTTTTTCAAGCCTCTCTCCAGGCTGAAGGGAGTCACGGCCCTTCAGAGGGTGATCATGTCGCTGTTTGAAGCGGGCGTAGAGGATGTACTGGTCGTAACGGGGCACAGGGGCGAGGACGTGGGGCGACTCGCCGCGAGCTGCGGCGCCGAGACAGTGCACAACCCCCTATTCGACCGGGGCATGTTCACCTCGGTGCAGGCGGGCGTCGCGGCCATGCCGGAGGATGCCGGGGCATTCTTCCTCCTGCCGGCGGACATTCCGGCGGTGCGTCCGGCCACTCTTATAAGCATGGCGAACATTGCTTCGCCCGACAGGGTCGTTCACCCGGCCTTCAGGGGGAGACGCGGTCATCCCCCCTTGATCGGCACCTCGCTGATCCCCTTGATTCTGAATCACACCGGGGAGGGAGGGCTTCGCGCCGTCTGGGAGTCGCGGGCCATCACGAACGTGGAGCTGCCCGTGTCCGACCAGGGAGTGCTGATGGACATGGACACAAGGAAGGATTTCGAGCTGATCCTCGTTCGCCTGGAGACTAATTCAACAACCCCTTCGAGAGACGAAAGACTCGCCCTCTGGGAGATGGCGGAGACACCGGAACGGGTCCGTCGTCACTGCGATAGGGTGGCGTCCACCTGTCTCGCGATCGGCATGGCATTAAAGCGAAGAGGAGTCGAGGTGGACCTGCCTCTTCTGAGGGGAGCGGCTCTCTTTCACGATGTCTGCCGACACCGGGAGGACCATGTTCGCAGGGGAGAGGAGTTTCTGAGGACCAACGGTTTTCCGAAAATGGCGGCCGTGGCGGCGTGTCACAAGGACCTGCCATCACGGGCTCCTGTAGAGGCCGCTATCCTTCACCTATCGGACAAGCTCGTCAAGGACACGGGGATAGTCACTCTCGCCGAAAGGAAGAAGCAGATGCGAGCGGCATATGGCACCGACGCGGACGCTTGGGCTTCGATCGGCAGACGCTACGCCGCCGCAAGAAGGACGGCCCGGATGGTGGAAAAAAAGACTGGGTGTCCCCTCTCTGATATTCTTGATCATTTAACCTGAAACCCCTCTGGACAGTTTACATTGAATGTTATAAGGTTAACCGAGGAATTTCGTTCCCATGGAACGAATTACGAATGGGATCATACCGAAAAAGGGGGAGAAAAATGAGTACGGTTCAATGGTTTTTTCCGGATACTTTAGAGGAGGCCCTCGCGTATCTCGGAAGAGAGGGTGTGGCGCCTCACGGCGGAGGGACCAATCTGGTCAAAAGCGGCATTTCCTCCCTCAAAGGAGTGGTTGATCTCTCAAGGCTGGAGCTCGACTTCATGAAGATCGACAAGGGAGTTCTCGAAGCGGGCGCGACCCTGACCTTTTCCGGGGTCGCGGATAATCTGGCCAACCTCTATCCAGATTGCCTCCTGGGAAAGGCGCTTGGAACATCCGCCTCGACCCCGCTGAGAAACAGGATCACACTAGGCGGCTCTGCGGCTCTATTCCCCCTGTGGTCGGACCTGATAGGCCCCATGTCGGTTCTTCAAGGGAGCGTTTGCGTAGCCGGGGAGAACGAGGGCAAATACGCCTTCGACACGTGGCTCGCAAACGGCGCCCTCCTGCAGGGCAGCCTGATCACATCGCTTCTCTTTCCGGACCCGGTCGACTGGCTCTCGTACTTCTACAGGGAGATCAGGGTCGGGTTCGATTACCCCGCTTTCACCGTATCCATCCTGGCCAGGAAGAACGGCGACAGGGTGGACGAGGTGCGCATAGCTGTCTCAGGCGGACTTGATAGGGTGCGGCGTCTCTCCGAGCTCGAGGAGAAACTCTCAGGCGCGGATCTGTCGGAGCTGGACAGACTCGACGTCAGGAGGATGGCGACCGTAGAGTTCGGCAAGAAGCCGTCGGGTTCGCCGCAATACCTGTCCGATATGGCCGCGCTGCAGGTCGAACGGGGATTGAAGAGGATACTCGCCGAGGAGGTGAAGTCCAGATGAACGGATCTTTCGTTGTGAACGGCCGTAGGGTCGAATGGTCCTTCGAGCCGCAGGACACCCTGCTGGACGTGTTGCGTGCGAACGGGCATCCGGAGGTGCACAGGGGATGTGACGAGGGGTCCTGCGGGGCCTGCTCGGTGCTGCTCGACGGCAAGCTTGTGAACTCCTGCCAGGTGTTCGCCGCGTCGGCGATCGACAAGGAGGTTCTGACCGTCGCGGGCATAGGGACGATTCACGAGCCTCACCCGCTGCAGGCGGCCTTCGTCGAGACTACCGCCGTACAGTGCGGGTTCTGCACCCCTGGCATGATCCTGGCGTCCCTCGCGCTTCTCCGCAAGAACCCAAACCCGTCGGAGGAGGACATCCGCTCCGCGCTGGACGGGAACTATTGCAGGTGCACGGGGTACGTCAAGATCATCGAGGCGGTCAAACTCGCTTCAAGGAGGATGAGCGCTCATGACTGATCTGAACATAGTTGGAAAATCCGTAGAGAAGGTCGATTCACTATCACTCGCTTGCGGCACGGCTCGTTACGCCTCGGACTGCGAGCTTCGCGACCCCCTCTTCCTGGCCTTCGCCCTATCCGCCGTGCCCCATGCCGAGATTCTCTCCATAGATGATTCGCAGGCTCGGGCCGTGGACGGGGTAGTGGACGTCTTCCACTCCTTCAACACCGAGTCGCCCCTCTTCTCGACGGCCGGGCAGGGACATCCGGAACCCTCCCCCTACGACACTCGCCTCTTCAACAAGAGGGTGAGGTACAACGGTGAGATAGTCGCGGCGGTGCTGGCGGAAAGCCTCAGGGCGGCCCGAGCGGGAGCGAGGGCGATGAAGCTGGATTACTCGCCTCTTCCGACTCTGTTCGACCCGGAGAGGTCGATGGACGCCGATTCGCCGAAGCTCCACGATGGAGCGGATGCCTACGCCCCACTCCCCGTGCCCTACAGGCCGGAGGAGAACGTGGCGGGCGAGGTGCTCTTCTCCTACGGCGATCTTGAAAAAGGCTTCACCGAGGCCGACCTGACAGTGGAGGAGACCTTCAGGACGCAGCAGGCATCTCACTGTGCGCTGGAGTTGCACAACGCATCCGCATACTTCGATGAAAAGGGAAGGCTGGTGATAGTCGTATCCACCCAGGTACCCTTCCACTCCAGGCGAATTGTATCCAATGCGACGGGGATTCCTCTTCATATGATAAGGGTGATCAAGCCTCGGATCGGCGGTGGCTTCGGAGGCAAGCAGGAGGTCCTGGTAGAGCTCTACACGGCTCTCGCGGCCTGGAAGCACAAGAGGAGCGTCAGGGCGGAGATGACCCGCCCGCAGGTGTTCACCTCGGCCCGCACCCGCCACCCGATGAGGGTGAGGATAAAGACCGGTGTGAAAAAGGACGGGACCATCACGTCGATGGACATGAACGACCTGATGGACAGCGGCGCGTACGGCGCCCACGCCCTCACGGTGCTCTCCAACGCGGCCTCCAAGGTACTGCCCCTGTTCAACAAGATCGAGAACCTGAATTTCACCGGGAGGTCCGTCTACACGAACCTGCCTGTCGGGGGCGCGTACCGAGGATACGGTGCGACCCAGGGATATTTTCCCTTCAACCAGCACATCGACGAGCTGGCCCGCAGAATAGATATGGACTTCCTCGACTTCGCCAAGATGCATCACATAAGAGAGGGAGAGACCTCGGCGGTCTTCGAGGCGATAGGCGAGGGAACCGAGGGAGTGAAGCAGGTAGTTAGGTCGTGCAAGCTGAGCGAGTGCATAGACATAGGCGCCAAGGAGATCAAGTGGCACGAGCTCCGCGGCAAGAGGATCAAGGACGGCCCGCTGGTGAAGGGAATCGGGGCGGCGGTTGCCATGCAGGCCTCGGGGATCCCCCAGGTCGACATGGCCAGCGCATCCATGAAGATGAACGACGACGGCTCGTTCAACCTGATGGTCGGGGCTACGGACATAGGCACCGGGTCCGACACGATACTCTCCCAGATCGCGGCCGAGGCTCTGAACGTCCCGCTCGAGATGATCATAGTCCTGTCGTCCGATACGGACCTGACCCCCTTCGACGTCGGAGCGTACGCCTCGTCCACGACATACGTGTCGGGCCGTGCGGTTCTCTCGTGCGCGGAGAAGATCCGCGACCAGATCCTCTCGGTCGCGTCGGCGATGACGGGCGCGCCCATCGAGCAGCTCTCGCTGGGGGAGAGCAAGGTCGTGAACAGGACGACCGACGAGGAGACCTCCTTCTCGCAGATCGCCTGCTTCGCCCTCTACACCAAGGACCAGTTCCAGATACAGGCGTCCGCCTCCTTCACCGGAATCGAGTCGCCCCCTCCGTTCATGGCACAGTTCGCCGAGGTGGACGTGGACACGGAGACGGGCAGGGTGAAGGTGGTCAAGTTCGTCTCGGTGGGTGACTGCGGACAGGCGGTGAACCCGAAGCTCGCCGAGGGGCAGGTGGAGGGAGCGACGATCAACGGCATCAGCTTCGCCCTCGCCGAGCAGTACATCTTTAACCAGAAGGGCAAGATGACCAACGACTCCTTCTGGGACTACAAGATATACGGCACTCTCGACATGCCAGAGATGGTGACGGTGCTGGTGGACTCGGACGAGCCCACCGGACCCTACGGCGCGAAGTCCATATCGGAGATAGGCATCAACGGCCCCGCGCCTGCGATAGCCAACGCGATCTACGACGCTATAGGGGTGCGCCTGTACGACATGCCCTTCACCCCGGAGAAGGTGTTGAAGGCGATCCGCTCGCGTGCCTAGAGGCAGAGTGGAAGGACATCGATGGCCGCCGGAGACGAACGTCTCCGGCGGTTTTGAAGGAAAATGAGGAAACGGAGGTGCGGAGATGAGCGACATCATGAGGATGATTCCCTTCGGGAGCCTGATGGACTGGATGCTCGCGGAACACGAGCGGGAGGGGTCCATCCTTGGAATTAGGAAGGAGAAGTTCTATAAAAACGACTCCGGCAGGAGCATTGTCGTCTGCGGGGAGGAGATAGCGTCGCCGATAGGACCCGCCGCCGGGCCGAACTCGCAGCTGGCGCAGAACATCATAGCCGCCTACCTCGCGGGGGCACGCTTCATAGAGCTCAAGACGGTCCAGATCATGGACGGGGAGGAGCTCCGAAAAGCCGTCGCAAAGCCGTGCATCAACGCCTGCGACGAGGGGTACAACGTGGAGTGGTCAACAGAGCTGACCGTGCAGGAGGCCTTCGGGGAGTATGTCAAGGCCTGGTTCGCGATGCAGGTCCTCGCCGTTGAGCTGGGCATAAGCCCCAAGCGAGACTTCGCCTTCAACATGAGCGTCGGATACGACCTGAAGGGCATTCAGTCCCCGAAGATCGACTCGTTCATAGAGGGGTTGAAGGACGCCTCGTCCACGGACGCATGGAGGGAGTGCAAGGGTTGGCTGTCGGAGAACCTCGACAGATTCAAACGATTCAAGGCCGCCGAACTCGATGCGATAGAGAGCCGCCTGTGCGACTCGATCACCCTGTCCACCCTGCATGGCTGCCCGCCGGACGAGATCGAGCGCATCTCTCGCTACCTTATGAACGAGAAGGGGCTCAACGTGTTCGTCAAGTGCAACCCGACCCTGCTGGGGTATGAGACGGCGCGAGACCTGCTGGACAGGACGGGCTACGGATACATGGACTTCACCGACCACCACTTCAAGCACGACCTCCAGTACGGTGACGGGGTCGAGATGCTGAAGCGGCTGCAGGAGTACGCCGGGGAGCTGGGGCGCGAGTTCGGGGTGAAGCTGACCAACACCTTCCCCGTCAACATCAAGAACGACGAGCTGCCGGGCGAGGAGATGTACATGTCCGGGCGCTCGCTCTTTCCACTCACCGTCACCCTGGCTACCAGGCTTAGCAGGGAGTTCGACGGATCTTTGCAGATATCCTACTCCGGCGGCGCGGATTTCTTCAATATAGAGTCGCTGATCAGGACCGGTATCCAGCCGATAAGCATGGCGACGACAATACTTAAACCCGGCGGCTACGAGCGGCTGAAGCAGATAGCCGACAGGGTGGAGCCGCTGCTGGACGGGCCGTTCAGGGGAGTCAACGTGGATGCGCTTGACGAACTGGCGAAGAGCGCCCTCGAGAACCCGTTCCACAAGAAGGAGGCGCGCCCGGTCGGCTCTAGGAAGACCGACTCGCGTCTGCCCCTCTTCGACTGCGCCAAGGCCCCCTGCCAGGACGGAGGCTGCCCGATCAACCAGCAGGTGCCTGTCTACCTCAGGCTGGTCGACGAGGGAAGATACGACGAGGCCTTCGAGACAATAGCGATAGACAACAGCTCCCCGGCGGTAACGGGGACGATCTGCGACCACCAGTGCCAGCACGTCTGCGTCAGGCTGGACTACGAGCACCCGCTCGAGATACGCGAGATGAAGAAGGTTGCGGTGCTGAAAGCCCAGGACTCCTACACTTCGAAGATGAAGCCGGCGGAGCTTAAGACCAAGAAGAGGGCTGCGATCATCGGAGCGGGCCCGACTGGAGTCGGCACTGCGATATTCCTCCGGAGGAACGGGATGGAGGCGCACGTATTCGAGAAGCGAGCGGAGCCCTACGGCATCGTCAAGTACGCCATCCCCGACTTCCGCATCGGCTCGGAGATGATCTCGCGCGACTACGACATGGCCGTCAAGGCGGGGGTCGAGTTCGAGTTCGGCGAAGAGAGGTCGGCCGACGAGCTCAGGAAGGCTTACGACTATGTCGTGATAGCCACGGGCGCGTGGGGCCCCGGAGTCTGCCCGGTGAAGGAGGGTGGCGACAAGGTGCTCGACGCTCTCGCCTTCCTGCAGGAGCACAAGGAGAGAGGCGGAAAGGTCGACCTGGGCGAGACGGTCGCGATCATCGGAGGCGGAGACGTCGCGATGGACTGTGCCAGGGCGGCCCGCAGGACGCCGGGAGTGAAGCGCGCGATCATAGTCTACAGGCGGACCAGGGCATTCATGCCGGCCGAGCCGGAGGAGATAAGGCTGACCCTCGAGGACGGGGTAGAACTGATTGAGCTGCTCGCCCCCGTGAACTACGACGGCTCGGAGCTTGTATGCGAGAGGATGAGGCTCGGAGAGAAGGACGAATCCGGTCGCAGAGGAGTGGTCGGCATAGGTGAGATGGTCTCGGTCAAGGCCGACTCGGTGATAGGAGCGACAGGCGCCACGGTGGACCAGTCGCCCTTCAAGGCCGCGGGCATCGCCCTCGACCCGAAGGGCAGACCTGTGCTGAACGAGGAGAACGAGAGCTCCGTCGCCAATATCTACGTCGCGGGCGACTGCAAGGCGGGCCCCGCCACGGTGGTGAAGGGGATCGCCGACGCCAAGACGGTGGCGAAGAGCATCCTGGGCAAGGAGGGGATCTCCCCGGACTTCGCAGTGACTGAGCTTCTGAGGGACCTGCCCTCGATCTACAGAAAAAAGGGAGTGCTGAAGGAGGCCGTCAAGGAACACACGGACGGCTCTCGCTGCCTCGACTGCGGCGAGATCTGCGAGATCTGCTGCGACGTCTGTCCCAACAGGGCCAACGTGCTCATAGTGGTGGACGGCAAGCACCAGATACTACACCTGGACGGAATGTGCAACGAGTGTGGAAACTGCGGGATTTTCTGTCCGCACACGGGCGACCCGTACAGGGACAAGGTTACCCTCTTTTGGACGGAGGAGGACTTCGAAGACAGCGAAAACACAGGATTCTACAGGGTCGAGGGCGACCTCTACAAAGTGCGCAGGGAGGACGGATCGACCCTCTCCTGGCGGCGAGGCGATCCTGGAGTCTCTGGCGAGATGACGGGGATGCTGAACGAGATCCTCGACCGCTATCCCTATTACGTGTTGAACCTTTAGGAGGTGTGCATCATGCTTCTGATAGGAAACGGAAAGGTTATCACTCGGGACGACGAGAACAGGGTCATCGATAACGGGGCCGTCCTCGTGGACGGCGCCCATATCAAGGCAGTCGGAGAGACGGATGAGCTGAGGAAGGCCAACCCGGGCGCCGAGTTCAAGGACGCCGGGGGCAGGCTGGTGATGCCGGGCCTCATCAACGTCCACATGCACTACTACAGCACCTTCGCCAGGGGTATGGCACTCGACAGCCCACCCGCCAAGAACTTCGTCGACGTGCTGGAGGGGCTCTGGTGGAGGCTGGACAAGTGCCTGACGCTGGAGGACGTCTACTACAGCGTGATGGGACCGGGAATCGACCAGGTCAAGTGCGGAGTGACATCCGTCATAGACCACCACGCCAGTCCGTTCGCGGTGCGGGGAAGCCTTGCGAAGATCGCGGAGGCCTCAGCCGAGCTGGGACTGAGGAGCAACCTGTGCTACGAGGTCTCCGACCGGGACGGAGAGCAGAGCAGGGTGGACGGGATCACTGAGAACATAGAGTTCATCAAGTACTGCGCCGAGAAGAAGGACGACATGATCAAGGGGCTGTTCGGCTTCCACGCTTCGATGACAGTGTCCGACAAGACCCTGGAGGAGAGCGCAAAGCTCATGGAGGGGCTGGATTCGGGCTACCACGTGCACATCGCCGAAGGGATCGAGGACCTGGAGGACAGCAGGGGCAAGTACGGCATGGGGGTCGTGGAGCGCTGGCACAAGCACGGGATGTTGCATCCTAAGAGCTTGGGCATACACTGCATCCACATCTCGGAGAAGGAGATGGATCTGCTCAAGGAGTCCGGAGTCGCCGTGGTGCACAACCCGGAATCCAACATGGGCAACGCCGTCGGCCTGTCACCGGTGCTCAAGATGATGGAGAAGGGGGTCATGGTCGGACTGGGGACTGACGGCTACACGGCCGACATGTTCGAGTCGTACAAGGTCGCAAACTGCCTGCACAAGCACGGCGCGGGCATTCCGAGCGCCGCGTGGGTCGAGCCGCCGACGATGTTCTTCGAGAACAACAGGACGATAATGAACCGCCACATCGACGGAGAGGTGGGCGTGCTAAAACCGGGCGCATACGCGGACATCGTAATAGTCGACTACAACCCTCCCACTCCGTTGAACGGAGGGAACGTCAACGGACACCTGCTGTTCGGCGTCTGCGGAAGGCACGTGGACACGACGATAGTAAACGGCAAGGTGCTGATGGACGAGAGGAAGCTCCTCCACATCGACGAGGAGAGGATTATGGCCGAGAGCAGGGCCCTGGCCCGGAAGCTCTGGCAGAGGATCTAAGCAACGACCGACGCCAGGGGCCCGACGGCCCCCGGCGTCCCTTTCACCGTTCATTCTTTCTGTTTTTAAGGAGGCACATGCCAATGATCGAGAGGCTCAACGTGGTCGGCACCTGTGTTCCAAGACACGATGCCCTTGCCAAAGTAACCGGTGGTGCCCGTTACGTGGCCGATCTTCCCTGTGAAGGGGCGTGGGTGGGGGGTGCCCTCTGGAGCGAGACCCCGCGCGCGAAGCTTAAGGGCGTAGTCCGGCGGAGAGGCTTCGACTGGTCGAGAGTGACCGTCGTCACAGCCGCCGACCTGCCCGGCCCGAACGAAGTGCACATGGTGAAGGACGACTTTCCGGTGCTCGCGGACAGGGAGGTCGCCTACATCGGTCAGGCCATAGCCCTTGTCGCGGCGCCGGACGAAAAGACCCTGAAGGAGGCGCTTGCGTCACTGGAGCCGGAGTTGGAGGAACTCCCCCCCGTGCTGACGGTGGACGAGTCTCTCTCGCGCAAGGCCGTCATCTGGGGGGAGGACAATATCCAGGCCGAATACCTGGTGGAGCACGGCGATATCGAGGCAGCGTTCGCTGAATCGGACATGATCGTGGAGGAGACCTACAGCACGCACCACCAGGAACACCTATATCTTGAGACCAACGGAATGCTGGCCAGGCCGCGGGAGGGCGGGGGGGTGGAGGTCGAGGGTTCGCTGCAGTGCCCCTACTATGTCGCACGCGCCCTGGCTCATTCTCTCTCCCTCCCGCTGGACATGATCGTTATGAGGCAGACGGAGACTGGAGGGGCGTTCGGTGGCAAGGAGGACTATCCGTCTGTGATAGCGGTCCAAACGGCCCTGATGGCGCTGAAAAGCGGCAAGCCGGTCCGATTCGTCCTCGAGCGAGGGGAGGACATAGAGGTCACCACCAAGAGGCATCCGTCGATTATCCGCCACCGGACTGGGGTCGCAAAGGACGGGACGATCCTGGCCGCCGAAATGGACATAATCTTCGATGGTGGCGCCTTCTCGACGATGAGCCCGGTGGTGCTCTCAAGGGGGGTCCTGCACGCGTGGAGCGTTTACAAACTGCCGAACGCAAGGATAAGGGGCAGGGCCCTGGCCACGAACACAGCCCCCAACGGCGCGTTCAGGGGCTTCGGAGCACCGCAGACCATCTTCGCGATGGAGCGCCAGGTGGACCTGATCGCCCGCCGCCTTGGCATCTCACCGGTCGAGGTCAGGAGAAAAAACCTGGTCAAGGCCGGCGACACCCTGCCCTGCGGCCAAGTGCTGCGCTCCGCGCATGCCGAGCTCGTTCTGGACAGGGCGCTGGAGCTCTCGAGATATGAAAAGAAGCACGGCAAAAAGGAAAACGACGGGAGGGTCCTGCGCGGCGTGGGGCTCTCCCTGTTCATGCACGGAGGCGGCTTCACCGGCGCGGGTGAGGAGAACATAGCCGGAAAGGCCGCGGTCGAGGTCGCGGACGACGGACTGGTCGACATATTGGTGAGCAGCACGGAGATGGGCCAGGGCGCTGCAACGGTGCTGCCGCAGATCGCCGCGGAGGTCCTCGCCCTTCCCGTGGAGAGGGTGCGCCACCCGAACCCGGACACTTCGCGAGTTCCGGACAGCGGCCCGACCGTGGCGTCAAGAACGACGATGATGGTGGGGAAGATACTGCTTGACGCTGCGACGGACATGCGCGACAAACTCTCGGCCTTCGTCGGAGCAAACTCCGGAGTGAATCCAGAGTACATCGAGTGGAGTGGAGGCAGGCTGCGCTCCGGGGGCAGGGATCTCGGCTCGTTCGATGAACTCGCGGCTCGGTACAGGTTGGCGCACGGCAAGCCTCTCAGGGGAGAGGCCGCATACGATCCGCCTCCCGAGTGCCAGTGGAACGAGGAGGAGTACAGGGGCGACGCCTACAAGGACTACGCCTGGGCCTGCGACGTCGTCGAGGTCGAGATCGATGCGGACACGCTCGAACTCAGGGTGCCGCGCATGACGTCGGTCGTCGAGATCGGAAGGGCGATCCACCCGATGCTGGCGGAGGGACAGGTGGCGGGAGGCTCGCTGCAGGCCCTGGGATGGGGGGCAATGGAGGACGTCAAGATGCAGAAAGGCCGCTATCGCAACACCAGCCTCGCCAACTACATAATTCCGACCGCCGTGGACGCCCCGGACTTTGACATAGAGATAGCGGAGGCGCCATCGCCCTATGGACCGTGGGGGGCAAAGGGTCTCGGCGAGCTTCCGATGGACGGAGGCGCACCGGCTCTCGCGGCGGCCGTGGATGATGCACTCGGCGTGTTCGCGTCGGAGCTTCCCCTTACGAGCGACCGTCTGCACGAACTGTTGAGGCGAAAAGAGCGGGGAGGGGATCGTAGATGAAGTTCAAACTTATCGTAAACGGCGTGACCCGCGAGATCGACGCCCCTCCTACGAGGCGCTTGTTAGACATACTAAGGGAGGACCTCGGCCTGACCGGGGCCAAGGAGGGATGCGGGGAGGGTGGTTGCGGCGCGTGCGCCGTGCTGTTGGACGGGCGCCTGGTCAACTCGTGCATGGTGCCGGCACTGCAGCTTCCAGGCAGGAGCGTGGAGACGGTCGAATCTCTGGCGTTGGACGGAGAGCCCGACGTGCTTCAGCAGGCCTTCATTGACTCGGGAGCGGTTCAGTGCGGCTTCTGCACTCCCGGGATGCTCATGGCCGCCAGGGCGCTGCTTGCGTGCAACCCCCGGCCCTCCAGGGACGATATAAGAACGGCCATTTCCGGGAACCTCTGCCGCTGCACCGGTTACGAGTCCATAGTGGACGCGGTCGAGAAAGCTGCGGCCGGGGGCTACTCACCGAGCCTTCTCACGGGGACGGGCAATCACGAGTTCTCACTCGCCCCGGAGGAGAGGGGGAAGGTGTTTCTGCCCCGGGCACTTGACGAGGCGCTATCGATCCTGTCCGAGCACCCTGGCGGTGTCGTTCTCGTAGCGGGCGGGACAGACCTTATCGTCGAGATGGAGAAGGGCGGCCGTTCCGCTCCGGAGATGATGATGGACCTGGGCGGCATCGACGAGCTTCAGGAGATCCGCGTCTCAGGCGACTGGCTCGAGATCGGCGCTGGGGCGACGTTCACGGATATCGCAACGGACGAGAGGGCACTTGAAATCGCCCCCATGCTCGCGAGCTGCGCCGCGCAGATGGGTTCACCCGCCGTTCAGAACAGGGCGACCATAGGAGGCAACCTCGCGACCGCCTCGGCCGCGGGCGACTCGCCTCCCGTCCTGATGGCGCTCGACGCCATAATCGTGCTCGCGAGCAAGGCCGGCCTCCGCGAGGTGACGGCCGTCGAATTCTTCTCCAAGTACAGAAAGACGGAACTCCGGGACGACGAGTTGATCAAGTCGGTGCGCATCCCGCTGGCTGCGAGGGATCACGTGCAGATGTTCCGCAAGGTGGGGCCGAGGCGAGCAATGGTCATCTCGCGCATCACCCTTGCCTGCTCTGCGGAGGTCCGCGACGGAAAGACTCTCTCCTGTCGCCTGTACACGGGCAGCATGTCACCTGTTCCGCTGCTGCTGGAGAGGGCGAGCGAATTGGTCGTCGGAAAGATCCTGACGGTCGAACTGGCGGAGGAGGCCGGGAGACTGGCCGAAGAGGCGGTTTCGCCGCGCACGTCTCCCGAGTATCGCAAGGAGGCCACCGGCAAACTGGTGGCTCGCTTCTTCAAGGACATCCTGGAGGGCAAGGCAGGAGGTACTCTCGGATAACCGAGGAAAGACGATTCGGTGCGATTATGCTTGACACTCCATTCGTTTGCAAGTATCATCTTCCAGTCGACCGAGTCGGCAGAAAGCAATCAAGCTTAGGAGGAGCAGATTTGACAACTCAGGGTACGGTTAAGTGGTTCAACGCAACAAAGGGTTACGGCTTCGTAACTTGCGACGATGGGAACGACGTTTTCGTTCATTATAGCGCAATCCAGGGAGACGGTTTCAAGACCCTCGACGAGGGACAGAGGATCTCCTTCGACGTCACCCAAGGGGCCAAGGGCGACCAGGCAGCAAACGTCGTGAAGCTGTAGCATCTCAACGCGGGCGACTATTTCAGGGGCAGCGGTCAGACGCTGCCCTTTTTTCATTCGACGTACTACTTCCGTCATACCGATGCGCCCTCTCACCATGATTCCTGAAGTCGCTTTTGCTTTCTGCTGTAATTCCGTGTAAAATACCATCCGCATGTTTTCTCGTTATTCAATGAACGAGATTTGGAACGGACTATATGAAACAGGGTAGCCTTTGTCGAAAGGGGTTGCGATTAGTATGAGGTCAGAGATCGTCTCGCAGGAGGGAAACATCGTCTCCATCAAGCTGATCTTCGAGGCGGACGAGTTCGTCAAAGAGGTCGACAAGGCGGTTAAAACGCTCTCCTCCGAGGTGAACATAGCAGGCTTTCGCAAAGGACACGTTCCGCGCAAGGTCCTGGAGTTGCGGCTGGGCAAAAACGAGATCTACACGGAGGCTTTGGACGGGATGCTGTCGGAGGCGATCCGGCAGACCGTGAACGACTACGACCTGGACCTGATAGACGAGCCACAAGTTAAGATAGGCGACTTGGAGGAGGGCAGTCCTGTCGAAGTCGACGTTGTCTTCGAGGTCGTGCCCGAGGTCGTCCTGCCCGAGATATCCGAGATCACGGTGAAACGGCCCCCCGCCACAACGGACGAGGAGATGGTCTCCAATACCATAGAGGAACTCCGGATGCAGAACGCCGTCGCCCTCCCTCTAGAAGAGGGAGCCGTGGATGAGGAGAACGTGGTCGAGATCGAGTATGTAACCACGGTTTTAAAGGATGACGGGCCGGCGGAGCCTCACGGACCGGAATCTGCGACGCTGGACCTGACCCAGCCGTCTGTTAGAAGGGAAATAAAAGAAGCCCTTCTCGGCGCGGAGACGGGCGATACCAGGACGACAGAGATAAGGGTCGAGGACGACTACCCGGACCCGGTCGTGGCGGGGCATATCGTCAGGTACGAGATGAAGGTGAAACAGATCGGCGCAAAGGTGCTTCCCGAGATGAAGCCGCTTTTCTTCGAGAAGATGCTCGGAGGCGAGTGCGAGACGGAGGATGAGTTCCGCGAGGGGATCAAGAAGAGGATCCTCGAGAGGGTCTCGGCGGAGCTGAACGCCAAGGCCGAGCTGGACGCGTTGCAGAGCGTGTCCGACCTCTCCACCGTGAATGTGCCGGAGACTCTTGTATTGCGCCAGATTACCGCGATGATTAAAGATGACGTGGAGAACCTTAGGCAGAGCCGCGACATTTCCCTTGAAGTGATGCTTGAAGAGTCAGGCATAAGCATGGAGGATTATGAGAAGAAGATTCGAGAACAGGCCGAGGTCATAGTGAAGCGCTCCCTCGTACTTGACAAGATCGCGGAGGAGAGAGGCGTAAGCGTGGAAAAGGAGGACTTCGAGGCAGAGATGCAGACTCTCGCCTCGTCCTACAATATCGACGCAAAAAGGCTTGTCGAGGGGCTGTACCGGGACGAGAAGAGGCTTATGGAGCTGGCCAACAGGATAAAATACAAGAAGACCATTAAAGAGATCATGGACACAGTCCGGATAGACGAGACGGTGGACACAGCAGAGACGTCGCAAAACGAACAGTCGTAATCCGGCAGGAGGTGTGAGAATTGCTGGTACCCATGGTAGTTGAGCAAACCGGGCGAGGCGAGCGAGCCTACGATATCTACAGCCGCCTTCTGAAGGACAGGATCATATTCCTGGGGGATTCCATAAACGAGCACACGGGCAACCTGGTAGTCGCGCAGCTTCTCTTCCTGGAGAGCGAGGACCCGGACAAGGACATCAATCTATATATCAACAGCCCCGGGGGGTACGTATCGGCGGGGCTCGCGATATACGATACCATGCAGTACATAAAGAGCCCCGTGTGCACGATCTGCATCGGTCAAGCGGCCAGCATGGGTGCACTTCTTCTCGCGGGAGGCACGAAGGGAAAGAGGTTCATCCTCCCGAACGCGCGCGTCATGATACATCAGCCGCTTGGAGGGGTTCAAGGACAGGCCACGGAGCTGGAGATTCACGCACGTGAAATACTGAAGCTTCGAGAGAAGCTGAATGATATACTTGTGAAACACACGGGGCAGACGAGGAAGAAAGTACGAGCGGACACGGAGAGGGACTATTTTATGTCCTCCGAGGAGGCCGTAGAGTACGGGGTCGTCGATAAAATCATCCAATCAAGATAGTGCGTTTGCTCCAAACATGAGACACGAGTTTGTAAATAACGAAGAAACAGATCTGCGGGTATGTACGCTTCGGACATTCCCTTTGTTGTGTTATGAAGGAGAAAGTAGCAGGGAGGTATTTTAATGTCCAAGTTCGACAATGGCGGCAGGGGATCCAAGGGAGAGGGCAGGAAGAACTCCTACAATGGCCGCTGTTCATTCTGCGGCAAGAGCCAGGAGGAAGTGCACAAGCTCATCGCCGGCCCAGGGGTGAACATCTGCGACGAGTGCGTCCACCTGTGCAATATGATACTGGTGGAGGAGAGCGAAGACCCCTCCAAGTCCAAGGTGGCCGAGCCCTTCTCTCTTGCCGAGGCCCCCAAGCCGAAGGAGATAAAGGAGTACCTCGATCAGTACGTGATAGGACAGGAGCTGGCGAAGAAGGCCGTCTCGGTCGCGGTCTACAACCATTATAAAAGAGTAGGCAGCTTTGAGGCCAAGGATAACGACGTGGAGCTTCAGAAGAGCAACGTGCTGCTCATGGGGCCCACGGGATGCGGAAAGACCCTGATCGCTAGGACCTTGGCGAAAAAGCTCGACGTCCCGTTCGCGATGGCGGACGCGACGACCCTGACAGAGGCCGGCTACGTGGGAGAGGACGTGGAGAACATCCTCGTGAAGCTCCTGCAGGCCGCCGACTACGATGTCCAGGCCGCGCAGAGGGGCATAATCTATATTGACGAGATAGACAAGATCACCCGCAAGTCGGAGTCGGCCTCGATCACTAGGGACGTCTCCGGAGAGGGAGTTCAGCAGGCCCTGCTGAAGATCTTGGAGGGCACCCTGTCCAACGTCCCGCCGAAGGGAGGGAGGAAGCACCCCTACCAGGACTTCATCCAGATGGACACGACGAACATCCTGTTCATCTGCGGAGGTGCTTTCGACGGCATAGAGGAGATCATCGGCCGGAGGGTTAACAAGAAGATGATCGGCTTCGGAGGCGACATCCTTGGCAAGCATGATGTGCGCCGCTACGAGATCATGAAGCAGATACAGCCGGACGACCTGATGGCGTTCGGATTCATCCCGGAGCTCGCCGGGAGGCTTCCCGTGATGATCCCGCTGGAGGAGCTTGACACGGACGCCCTTGTGCGCATACTGGTGGAGCCGAAGAACTCCCTTGTACGCCAGTACAGGAAGACCTTCTCGATGGAGGGGGTGGACCTGGAGTTCACCCACGAGGCGCTTCTGAGCATCGCCTCGAAGGCCTCCAGCAAGAACACCGGCGCCAGGGGACTTAGGTCTATCCTGGAGAACCTTATGATGGACCTGATGTACGAGATACCATCGAGCAAGAAACCGGTGAGCAGGGTGATCATCACGAAAGAGGCCGTTGAAGACGGAATGCCGCCGGTCAAAGAGGAGAGCAAATCGGAGGAGGTCGCCTGAAGTCATGAAGGGGGAGAAAAAGAAGCAAGTGCACGACCCCGCGAACGACTCCGTCATGGAGGCGGAGCCAGTGGAGCCTCGCCGCTGCTACGTCCTTCCCGTAAGGGACATAGTGGTCTTCCCCGGCATAATCGCCCCGCTGTTCGTGGGGCGCCCTCGCTCGCTTAAAGCGATCGAGATGGCCATGCTGCAGGACAGGAACGTCCTAGTCGTGGCACAGAAGGAGATGCTGGACGACGACCCGCGGATCGAGGACCTGTACACGGTGGGAACAGTGTGCGGCATTCTGCAGATGGTCAGGATCCCGGACGGGACCACCAAGGTGTTGATAGAGGGCGTCGAGCGTGTCAAGGTCCTTTCCTACGGAAGGGGCAGAGAGACGCTCGAGGCGGAGGTGGTCTCGCTGCCCTGGGAGGACGAGTACTCGCCGAACCTGGAGGCACTGAAGCGCAGCGTCCTCGAGCAGTTCGAGAAGTACGTGACCCTGCATCCGCGCATACCGGCGGAGGTCCTGATCTCCGTCATGAACGTCGATGATCCCCGCCAGATATCCGACCTGGTCGGGTCTCATCTGTCCATGAAGGTGGACAGGAAGCAGAAGCTGCTGGAGACAGTCAACCTCGAGAGGGCACTGAAATACCTTCTGAGGATCCTCCTCGAGGAGGTCGACATCCTCAAGCTTGAACACGCCATACAGGACAAGGTCCGGCAGGAGGTCGAGAGGGGGCACAAGGAGTACTACCTGCGCGAGCAGCTTAAAGTCATACAGGACGAGCTGGGGCAGGGCGAGAAGCCCTCTGAGATCGACGAGTTCAGGGAGAAGATCGAGGAGGCGGACATGCCGGAGGCGGCCTACAACAAGTCGCTTCACGAGCTGGACCGACTCTCCAAGATGCCGCTGATGTCCGCCGAGGCGACGGTCGTCCGGACCTATATAGACTGGCTGGTCTCCCTCCCCTGGAACAAGGCCACCCCGGACAACCTGGACATCGACCGAGCTCGCAAGGTGCTCGACGACGACCACTACGGCCTCGAGAAGGTCAAGGAGCGCATCCTGGAGTATTTGGCCGTGCGCAAGCTGGCCAAGGACAGGATGAGGGGTCAGGTGCTGTGCTTCGTCGGACCCCCGGGAGTCGGCAAGACGTCGCTGGGCAAGTCGATAGCCAAGGCGCTTGAGCGCAAGTTCGTGAACATGTCGCTTGGGGGCATGCGCGACGAGGCGGAGATCAGGGGCCATAGAAGGACGTATGTCGGGGCGATGCCAGGCCGCATCCTTCAGAAGATCCGCCAAGCCGGAGCGATGAACCCGGTTCTTCTGATGGACGAGATCGACAAGCTCGGACAGGATTTCCGAGGAGATCCCGCCGCCGCCCTGCTCGAGGTGCTGGACCCGGAGCAGAACAGCGCTTTCACGGACCACTTCATGGAGGTCCCGTTCGATCTGCACAACGTGATCTTCATCACCACCGCGAACGTAGTTCACACCATCCCCAAGCCCCTTCTTGACAGGATGGAGGTCATCAAGATCCCCGGGTACGTCTGGCAGGAGAAGAAGATGATAGCAAAAAAGCACCTCTTCCCCAGGATCCTGAAGGAGCACGGACTGACCTCGAGGCAGCTGACCATAACTACGGGCGGCTTGGAGCGCATAATCAGCGACTACACGAGGGAGGCAGGAGTGAGGGGCCTGGAGAGGGAGCTGGCCAAGATATGCCGCAAGGTGGCCAGGCGAATAGTCGAGGACGGGAAAGTCATGGAAAAGAGGCTTTCGATCGGAGTGAGGCGCCTGAAGGACTATCTAGGGCCCCCTAAGCTGCACGATCCCAGGCTTCCCACGGACAAGGAGGTAGGCTCCGTCGTCGGGCTGGCCTGGACGGAGACGGGCGGGGACGTGCTCGTGATAGAGGCGGCGACGATGAAGGGCAAGGGAGAGGTCACCCTGACCGGGAACCTTGGGTCGATCATGCAGGAGTCCGCGCAGACGGCGATAGGATTCCTCCGCTCGAGCGCGGACAAGTTCGGCATCGGCGATGTTGACTGGAAGAACATCGACGTTCACCTGCACGTGCCAGAGGGCGCCATTCCGAAGGACGGTCCCTCGGCGGGGATAACCATGGCAGTGGCGATCCTGTCGGCGGTCAGGAACAGCCCCGTGCTGCCGGACATCGCCATGACGGGGGAGGTCTCCCTGCAGGGAAAGGTCCTCCCTGTGGGAGGCATAAGGGACAAGATACTGGCCGCAAAGAGACAGGGAGTCAGCAATATCATCATCCCGCTCGCCAACAAGCTCGACGTCGAGGAGATCCCGGACTGGTCGAGGGACGGGATCAGCTTCCACTACGTGGACAGGGTGGAGAATGTCTTCGACAGGGCGCTCGAGGGGACGTCGTAGGCCATGCCCGGATGGAGGGCATCCTACGAGTGCTCCTCGTTCAAGACCGATCAGCTCCCGGCAGGAGGAGTAAGCGAGATCGCGGTCGCCGGGCGCTCGAACGTCGGCAAGTCCTCTCTGATCAACAAACTTTTGGGTGCGCGCCTGGCTCACGTCGGCGCCACGCCGGGGAAGACCAGGAGCATAAACTTCTTCCTGGTCGAACGTGACGGGGCGCCCGCATTCAGACTGGTCGACCTTCCAGGCTTCGGCTACGCCTCCAGAAGCAAGAGCGAACGCGACCAGTGGGCGCGCCTGGTGGGGGCCTACACGGCCGGGCGTGAGAACCTCGTGCTCATCCTGCACCTCGTGGATTTCAGGCACGGCCTTTTGAAAAACGACATCGCCCTCAGGGAATGGCTGGACGGGGTCGGGATCCCCGGGCTCGTTGTCTTCACGAAAGGAGACAAGATCTCTAGAGGAAGGCATAAGTCCACGCGAAACGCATACATACGAAGCGGATTGAAATCCGTGGACATGCCCATAATAACCTCAAGCAAGGACGGCACCGGAGTGGGCGAGCTGAGGCTGTTCATCGAATCGTATCTCGCAATGCCGGATTGAACCGCCGGCCTGTTGCGCTTTTTTTGGTCTGTTATTCATCAACGGAGGTGGATCATTTTATGGCAGGCATTGTGGAGTCAATGGCGAAGTCGTACTCCCCGGAACCTATCGAGGATAAGTGGTACAAAGAATGGATGGACTCCGGGCTCTTCGACGCACCCGAGAGCGGGGACGGCGAGGCCTTTTCCATAGTCATTCCCCCGCCGAACGTCACTGGCTCCCTTCACATGGGGCACGCCTTCAACCACACCTTCCAGGACATCATCTGTCGCTTCAAGCGCATGAGGGGCTGCAACGTGCTCTGGCTGCCGGGCACCGATCACGCCGGAATAGCCACGCAGAACGTGGTGGAGCGCAGGCTTGCGGAGGAGGGGAAGTCGCGCCACGACCTAGGCCGAGAGGAGTTCATCCGAAGGGTGTGGGAGTGGAAGGAGGAGTTCGGAGGGCGCATAACAAGCCAGATGAAGAAGCTCGGCGACTCATGCGACTGGAGCAGGGAGCGCTTCACCCTGGACGAGGGGCTTTCAAGGGCCGTACGTTCGGTCTTTGTAAAACTCTACAAAAAAGATCTTATATATAAGGGGAAATACATAGTCAACTGGTGCTCCCGCTGCCACACGGCTCTGTCCGACATCGAGGTGGAGCACGAGGAGCAGGAGGGAAGGCTGTACCACGTCGCCTACCCGTTGGAGGACGGTACGGGCAGCGTGGTAGTGGCGACGACCCGCCCGGAGACAATCTGGGGGGACGTGGCGATCGCCGTGCATCCTAGGTCGGAGAAGAGCACCCTGGCCGGAAAGAGGGTCAGGGTCCCGCTGGGCGGCAGAATAGTTCCGGTCATAGAGGACGCGATGGTCGATCCGGAGTTCGGCACTGGATGCGTCAAGATAACCCCGGCGCACGACCCGAACGACTTTCTCGTGGGTCAGCGCCACAATCTGGAACAGGTCCAGGTGATAGACGAGCACGGCTTCATGAACTCGAACGCCCCCGGCTACGAGGGGCTGAACATCAACGAGGCGAGGAAGAGGGCCGTCGAGGAGCTGACGGCCTCCGGGGCTCTGGTCAAAACCGAGGAGATGCGGCACTCGATCGGCTGTTGCTATCGCTGCGCCACGACCGTGGAGCCCTACCTGTCAGAACAGTGGTTCGTCAGGGCGGGGCCGCTGGCCGAGGCGGGGATAAAGGCTGTCAAGGAGGGCAAGATCAGGTTCGTCCCCGACCAGTGGGAGAAGGTCTACTTCCAGTGGATGGAGAACATACGCGACTGGTGCATATCGCGCCAGCTCTGGTGGGGACACAGGATCCCGGCCTGGACCTGCGAGGAGTGCGGTCACGTGACTGTCTCCGAGGAGAACCCGACGTCCTGTGAGAAGTGCGGAAGCGACAGGATAGTCCAGGACGAGGACGTGCTGGACACTTGGTTCAGCAGTGCACTGTGGCCCTTTTCGACCCTCGGATGGCCGGAGGAGACGAAGGATCTGTCTCGCTTCTATCCCACCTCCCTGCTTGTCACGGCGTTCGACATCATCTTCTTCTGGGTGGCCAGGATGATAATGATGGGGCTGGAATTCATGGGAGAAATCCCCTTCCATGACGTCTACATCCACGCGCTCATACGGGACGAGAAGGGACGAAAAATGAGCAAGTCGAGCGGGAACGTCATAGACCCGCTGGACATGATAGAGAAGTACGGGGCGGACGCGCTGAGGATGACGCTGGCCGCCCTCACGGTGCAGGGGCGCGACATACTGCTGAGCACCGGCAAGATAGAGATTTACAGGCTCTTCATGAACAAGATCTGGAACGCCTCCCGCTTTGCACTGATGAACCTGGAGGACCTGCCGAAGGACACCGTACTGGCAAAGGCCACCGAGCTGAAGCTGCACGACAGGTGGATACTGACCAGGTCCGCCCAAGTCACGGAGGAGACCACCCGGCTCCTGGAGTCCTACAACATAGGCGAGGCGGCGAGGCTGCTGTACGACTTCGTCTGGGGGGACCTGTGCGACTGGTACCTGGAGCTGTCCAAGCCCGCGCTGAAAGGAGCGGAGGGGGAGGAACGGAGAAGGTCCACTCAGCTCGTGCTTCGATCCGTATTCAGAGACGCCCTGCTGCTTCTGCACCCGTTCATCCCGTTCCTGACCGAGGAGCTGTGGCTGATCTTCGACTATGACGGCGGGGTCCTCATGGAGCGTCACGAGTGGCCCGCGGGAGACCTGCCCCGTCACCCGGAGTCCGTCGGCAGGATGACCCTCTTCCAGGAGGTGGTCCGCTCGTTGCGGAACCTCAGGGCGGAGGCCGGGGTCAATCCACAGGGATATGTCGGCAGAGCCGTGGTCCAGTGCGACGAAGGGGAGGCCCTGTCGCTTCTCCTTGAAGAGACCAAACCCCTCATGCAGGAATTGACCAGGATCCGCGAGATCGCCCAGGCACAGCCATCGTCGGACAAGCCTGCCGGAGCACTCTCCTCCCAGGTCACCGGCGGAGAGATCAGCCTGATCGTCGGCGACGTGCTTGACATAGACGCGGAGATCGAACGGCTTTCGTCGGAGATCGCCTCGTTGAAAAAGAGCATTGACGCGAGCATGGGCAAGCTCAGGAACCAGGACTTCGTCGGAAGGGCCCCGGCCGAGATAGTGGAGAAGGAGCGAGAGAGACTTGAGGAGAGCGAGGCGAGGCTTCGCAGGGTGCACGAGAACATAGAGAGCTTGAAAAGAGCGTAGAGGATGAACGGCGGGATAACAAGCTTCGAGGAGCTTGAGGAGTTCTTTATGCGCCTGTCGAGCCAAGGAATCCGCCCGGGGCTCGACAGGATAGGACGTTTGCTAGGGCTCGTCGGGAATCCCGAGGCCCGGTTCCCCTCCGTGCATATAGTCGGGACCAACGGCAAGGGGTCCACCGCGGCCTTCCTCGAGAGCATCCTCAGGGCGTCCGGCCGAGCCACGGCGATGTACACGAGCCCGCACCTGGAATCCCCCTCGGAGCGACTTCTGCTGATGGGAGAGCCGGCCCCGCTGGACGATTGGACAATGGCTGCCAACGACCTGGCCGAGGCGATGAAGTCGGACCCGGTGCTGGCCGACGACCCTCCGTCCTTCTTCGAAGTCGTGACAGCGGCGGCCTTTTTGATCTGCGCCCGGATCGAAGTAGGCATAGCCGTCGTGGAGGCAGGGCTAGGAGGGCGGCTGGATGCAACCAACCTGCTGAAGGACGTCCGGCTGACGATTATCACGTCTATCTCCATGGATCACACTGAGTACCTTGGCGGCACGATCGAACAGGTGGCGGGGGAGAAGTTCGCCGTGATGCGCGAAGGCAAGCCTGCCCTTTTCTCCGGGGAACCTGACTCTCTCGTGCCCCTGTTCCTCGAGACGGCCGCCTCCCGCGACGCCGATCCGCTGCTGCTGAGGGAGCTCTGCTCCGTGGACGGCGTGGAGCGCTCCGCTGACTCCCTCTCATTTATATACAGCTCGCCCCGCCTCATCGGCTCGAACGAGATTCGCCTCGAGACGGGACTAATGGGCGCCTACCAGGTGGAGAACTGTGCAATGGCGGTCACAGGCGCGATGCTTCTGTCGAGGACATTTCCCTGTATATCGAACGCGACCGTGCGGGAGGGAGTTCGGACCGCTGCCTGGCCCGGCAGGTTCGAGAGGGTGCTCTCGAACCCGGACGTAATTCTCGACGGCGCTCACAACCCGGGGGGCATTAGGAGGCTGGTCGAGGACCTCTCCTCCCTTTACGCCGGGAAGAGGATCGGGATCGTCTACGGCAGCATGAGCGACAAACAGTACGCGGAATCCCTGGCCATGCTGCGGGAGGCCGCGAAAACTCTCTACTGCGTACCGGTGCCGGAAAACAGCAGGGGCGCCTCGCTGAGGATGCTGGCGGACGCGGCCAGGGCGGCTGGATGGAGGGATGGCGAGATCTTCATCTACGATGACCCGCTCGAGGCGATCCGAGAGGCTCGAAGCTCGAATGACCTGACGGTCTGCTGCGGAAGCCTCTACCTCGTCGGCTACGTCAGGCACCGGCTTTTAGAGATGTCGATGGGAGAGAGCCGGGGATGAAATCGGCCCCCGACTTTAACCTCCGGACCGCCGGACCCCACCCCTTCATAGAGTACACAGCCCCCTGCCCGGACTCACGCTTTTTCATCCGACTCTACCTGAGGGGGCCGGGGATGAGCAATGCCCGCGGCGATCCCGAGAGGTCGCGCGCGGCCCTGTCCCGCTCCGTCCCACTTCAAGGCCCCTTGATCGCCCCTCGCCAGGTCCATGGTGATCGCATTCTCGAAGGGCGTCCCGAGCACTCCCTCCCGAACAGGCCGGAGGCGGACGGCATCCTCTTAGAGAGGTGCGGCGTCGAAGGCTCGCTCCGCTTCGCCGACTGCTACCCCGTCATACTGGCATCGACTGTCCCGTCCCCCTGGATAGTCATCCTGCACTCCGGCTTCAAGGGAGTGCTGAACGACATCGCGGGGAGCGCCTGCAGGCTCCTCTTCTCGACGCACGGGAGAACGCCCGAATCGACATTCGCCTGGATCGGGCCCGGGATCGGCTGGAAACAGTACGAGAGAAGGCGGGACGACAGGTGGACTGAGATCGGGCTGCGGCTCTTCCGCCCCGAGCACGTCGACGATGGAGGAGGGGAGATCCTATTCGATCTCGGAGGGCAGATAGCAAGTCAGCTTGCTGACTCGGGCATTCCCAGGGCCAACATACGGCGTCTCCCCCTCTGCACTTTCGAAAGGAACGACCTGTTCTACTCGTATAGAAGGGGCGACGAGGAGAGTCGACTTTTTCTCCTGGCATTCCTGGGGCGATGAGATTACCACTTTTGCCGGGCCTCAAGGGAGAATGTTCTTAAGGCACAAGGGTCCTACCTCATCGAAGGAGTTGAAGGGTCCATGAACTTGAAGCGGGTGGGCGTGGTAGGAGTCGGACATCTGGGCCAGCATCACGCCAGGGTTTATACCGAGCTGCTCGGCACCAATCTCGTGGGCGTCGTCGATGTGAACGAGAGCAGGGCGGCCGCTATCGGAGAGAACCTGGGGGTGCCTTGGTTCACCGACTTCGATGACTTTATCAAGCGAACCTCTCCGGAGGCCGTCAGCGTAGTGGTGCCCACGAGCATGCACTTCGAGATAGCCCGAAAGGCGTTGCTGAACGGGATAAGCGTCCTGATCGAAAAGCCCGTGACCACGACGGTGCACGAGGCGGAGGAGCTGATAAGGTACGCGGCCGAGTCGGACCTCGTGCTGCAGGTAGGCCATATCGAGCGGTTCAACAGCGCCGTACAGTACATATCAAAGATCATCCACGAGCCACTCTTCCTGCAGTCCCGGCGTCTCGGCCCCTACTCGCCGAGGATAAGCGACGTCGGAGTGGTGCTGGACCTGATGATCCACGACATAGACATAATCCTGTCGCTGGTGCGTTCGGAGATAGCCGACATATCCGCGACCGGTAGGTGCATCCGGTCGGATCACGAGGACATAGCCTCGGCCCAGATATCGTTCGAAAACGGCGCAATGGCCCACATCCTGGTGAGCCGCGTGTCGGAGAGAAGGATGCGCCAGCTTGAGATAATGGAGCCGGAGCGATACGTCACCATAGACTACGAGACACAGGACGTATCCATAAACAGGTGCGTCCGCCAGAGCAACAACAGCCTGGTCGAGGTGATCGAGCACCCGGTCTTCCCGAAGAGCGAGCCGCTGAAGCTGGAACTTCAGCACTTCGTCACGTGCGTCCGCGAAGGCAGACAGCCTCTCGTCGGGATAAACGACGGCAAGAGAGCGCTGGAGGTGGCAGTCTCGATCCTGAGACAGATTCACCTGGAGGAGACAGGAGCTTTGGAAAAAGACGCGGCCTCCTGCTGAGGAACCCTGTAAAGGGCCCCGGACCTCTCGCTCCGGGGCCCTTTTTTTGCACAATCTCATTATTTATCTTTTTTTTCTTTCCAACTCAGGAGAAAAATCCACATTACGAAGTGGCGCATTGGTTTTTTATGGAGTATCCTTACTTCGATCGCCATGAAAATTTTAATTTTTTAAAAGCCGAGGAGCCAAATGCCTGTCGTAAATATTCAAGCTCTTATAGCACTGGCACTCTTTATCGCATCGCTGCTTCTTGCCAGGATGATAGTGCGAATTCAAACGGGAACGATGCCGGGAGGACGTCTGTGGGTTCTGTACCTTAGGATGCTCCTCGGGTTTCTCTTCGCCGGTTCGATAATCCTGGCCTTCTACTCGTTCGCGGGCGTGGATGTTAT
Source organism: Synergistaceae bacterium (assembly GCA_012521675.1). Classification (NCBI taxonomy): domain Bacteria; kingdom Thermotogati; phylum Synergistota; class Synergistia; order Synergistales; family Synergistaceae; species Synergistaceae bacterium. The sequence continues at coordinate 29,313 of JAAYLU010000066.1, forward strand.
TTCGAAGCATCTCTAGCGCTAATGCCGACGCTTAAACTATAATGGTCAAAGCTTTCATCAGTGAGAGGGGTGTTGTAACGCGCATGAAGCTTGTACTTCGGAGTATTCTGATCCTCGTGATACTCGTCTCCCCTTCTTCCGCCGACCTTCTCCCCGCCGCCGACAGGGAGGGATCGGAGCGCTTCTTCTCCGTGGCCTACGAGCATTTCACGGCCAGGGAGTACGCCTCGGCCCTTAAGAATCTGGACAGGTCACTGGCGTTGAACACCTATTTCGTCGACTACTACCTCATGAGAGCCCTTCTCCTGAATCGCCTGGGAATGGGGGAGGAAGCCGTAAAATCAATTAAGTACTATCTCGAGGTGCGCCCGAAGGACAGCGCCGCACCGAGGATTCTCGAAAGATTTTTGAACGAGGACCTGCTGATCAGGGGATTTCTCTCGGGGGAACCTTTCGGCTCCAGAATCGTCTCGTCCAGAAAGGACATAAAGAGGATTTTATCGATAGGGCCGATGCGCACCCTAGGGGTGCTCGGCCTGGGGAAGGTCTCCTCTATATCCGACGGCATCTTCATCGCCGACACCCTGGGAGGAAAGATAGAGTACCGGCTCCCGGGAGAAGAGGTCTTCCGGACGCTCAAGATAGAAGCTCCCGTGACCGCCCTCCCGGTAGGAGACAAGAGCTTTTACGCTGTGACGGAGAAGGGCGAGTTTTTCATGCTTCAGGACGACGAGGCAGAACCAGAACTTTTAGGCACAATCCGGTCGAAACCCTCGGACGCGGCTCTGCTGTCCAACAGGCAGATCGCAGTGGTGAGCGCAGTCGACAGGACAGTCTATATATATTCGCTGCCGGAGCTCGAGCCCCTCAAAAGACTCGAGCCGGCGGAGGGCAAGCGCCTGTTCGAACCAGTGGGCCTCGCCGCTTACGGAGGGTGGCTGGCGGTGGCGGACAGGGGGAACGACGAGGTCGAGGTCCGCTCCCTCTTCGATGATGACATTCGCTTTACAATCGGTGTAGCGGAGCCACGGGACTTGGCGTGGTCCTCCTTTGGGGACCTTTTCATTCTATCCGAGACGGGGGAGGTCTCAAGGGCCAGGATCTCATTTTCAAAGAGGACTGCGACGGACATGGAGGTGGTCCTGTCGGACGCGCAAAACGCCTGGAGCCTGTTCACCTGGCAGGACCGGGTATTCTGCCTCGACATCTCAGCCTCCCGCGTGTGGGAGATGTTTCCATCGCCCGTGGACGACGGGCTTGCGTTTCTGTCTCTTTCCTCGCCGACCATATCAAGAGAAGAGAACAACGAGTGCTTCATCCTTGACGGGTACCTGTGCGGGCCATTTATGACATATCTCTCGAACAACTCCTCGACTCTGTCATCGGTCTGGAACGAGCGCCTCCTAGGAGGTGTTTACTCTCCCTCGGCGGGTGACCACCCGGGGGCCACTCTTTTTTTTAAAACGGCCGACGAGGAGGACCAGGAGTATCAAGGAAGAAGAGGCGCCGCGACGGGCAGCGATCTACTGAACACCCTGGCGGACGAATGGGACGCAAGGAGCGGACAGGTCGCGAATATAGTCCTGTCGGCAAGCACTCCTTTCACATACGAAGAGGCCTGTCGGCTTGCGGGCTTCGGTCTGCGAAACAGGGTGCGCATCTTCATATATGCCGATGCAATCCCTTCCGTGGAGCTCCTCAGAGTCTCAGCCCTGACCAACGGAAGCGTCCTTTTCACCACGAGAGGCGTATGGGGCCCGTTTCCTCCCTACTCCTCGGGAAAGGTCAGGATAGTATTGCCGACGGACGAATCATCCTCCGGCTTTCCCAGCAAGTCCACCCTGTCGGTGTACCTTGACGTCGGGATCATTCCGGCAAAGGACTGGATCCCTCTCTGGCCCGACCTATTGTGATAACGGGCTGTTACAGGCCAACATATGGAAGTATTTTCCAAAGAAGGAGAGATTGGAATGAAAAAGGAGTACGAGGAAGCGAAAGCCCGCTTTGAGGCCGGGGTCTCGAAGACTCTTGAGAGACGCAAGGAGCGGAAGGAAGCCTTTTTCACGGTGGGAGGCATTCCGGTGGAGAGGCTGTATGCCCTGGAGTCGTCAAAAGACACCGACTATTTAAAGGAAATCGGCTTCCCCGGTGAATACCCCTTCACCCGCGGCGTGCAGCCCACGATGTACCGGGGCAGGTTCTGGACGATGCGCCAGTACGCCGGCTTCGCCTCGGCGGAGGAGTCCAACGAGAGATACCGCTACCTCCTGGAGTCCGGCACGACGGGGCTCTCCGTGGCATTCGACCTTCCGACCCAGATAGGCTACGACTCCGACGACCCGATGGCGCAGGGGGAGTGCGGGAAAGTAGGAGTCGCCATCGACAGCCTCAAGGACATGGAGATACTGTTCGACCGGATCCCGTTGGACAAGGTGTCCACCTCGATGACGATAAACGCGCCCGCGATCGTGCTTCTTGCCATGTACATCTGCGTCGGCGAGAAGCAGGGGGTCGCCATGAGCGACCTTTCCGGGACCATTCAGAACGACATCCTGAAGGAGTACATAGCGAGGGGCACCTACATCTTCCCGCCAAAGCCGTCGATGAGGCTCATAACCGATATCTTCGAGTTCTGCAGTCAGAACGTGCCGAAGTGGAACACGATCTCGATCTCCGGCTACCATATAAGAGAGGCCGGCAGCACGGCGGCCCAAGAGGTGGCCTTCACTCTCGCTGACGGAATCGCCTACGTCGAGGCCGCGCGCAACAAGGGGCTGGATCCCAATGTCTTCGGAGGGAGGCTCTCATTCTTCTTCAACGCGCATAACGACTTCCTGGAGGAGGTCGCCAAGTTCCGCGCGGCCAGGAGGATGTGGGCGAAGATCATGAAGGAGAGGTTCGGCGTGACCAACCCGAAGGCGCAGATGCTCCGCTTCCACACCCAGACCGGAGGATGCACCCTGACTGCGCAGCAGCCGGAGAACAACATAGTCAGGGTGACGCTGCAGGCGCTGGCCTCCGTGCTGGGGGGCACTCAGTCCCTGCACACGAACAGCATGGACGAGGCCCTTGCCCTTCCGTCGGAGAAGAGCGTCATGATAGCCCTCCGCACCCAGCAGATAATCGCGAACGAGTCAGGCGTGACCAACACGGTGGATCCGCTGGCCGGCAGCTACGCCATCGAATCGCTCACGGACGACATAGAGAAGAAGGCATTCGAATATATCGAGCAGATCGACGAGATGGGCGGAATGCTCGTGGCCATCGAGAAGGGCTATGTGCAGAAGCACATCCAGGACTCGGCTTATGAATACCAGAGGGCAATAGAGTCGAAACAGGCGATAGTGGTCGGAGTGAACCAGTACCAGATCGAGGAATCCAACAAGGACATGAAGCTCCTCTCGGTGGACGCCTCCGTGGGCGAGAGGCAGATCAAAAAACTGGCCGAGCTGAAGCAGTCGCGCGACAACATTGCCGTGAACAACGCGCTGGACTCCATCCGCACGGCGGCGGAGGATGAATCGAGGAGCCTGATGCCGCTCGTCATCGATGCAGTGCGCGCCTACGCCACGGAAGGAGAGATCTGCGGGGTGCTCAGGGGAGTCTTCGGCGAGTACACCGAGAATATAGTTCTTTAGCCTTCAGCGGAGAGGACAAAACAACGGAGGGATCTTTCATGAGCGAGAGGAAAATCAGAGTGGTCATTGCCAAACCCGGATTGGACGGACATGACAGGGGCGCCAAGGTGATAGCGCGAGCCCTTAGGGATGCGGGATCGGAGGTCATCTACACAGGCCTCAGGCAGACCCCGGAGCAGATCGTGAACACGGTGATCCAGGAGGACGCGGACGCGGTGGGGATAAGCATCCTCTCCGGGGCTCACACATTTTACTTCACCAAGATAATCGAGATGCTCAAAGAGCGTGACGCGGACGACGTCATCGTATTCGGAGGAGGGGTAATCCCCGATAATGACATTCCTGGCCTTCTGGAGGCAGGCGCGGGCGCCGTCTTTGGCCCCGGGACCTCGACTTCGACATGCGTTAAGTGGCTCGAAGAGGCGGTCGCTGAAAAACGAGCGAAAGAGTAGTCTCGCGCCGTGGAGGATCTGCTGAAGAGGGCGTTGAACGGTGATATACGTTCAATCGCGAGGATCATCAGCCTTATAGAGAACGACACGCCCTCGAAGGACGAGCTGCTGAAGCGCATCTACCCGCTGAGCGGGAACGCCATGGTCCTGGGGATAACCGGAAGTCCGGGAGCGGGGAAGAGCACGCTCACCGACAAGGTGATCGAGAACTTCAGACGGCGGGAGAAGAAGGTGGCCGTGATAGCGATCGACCCATCAAGCCCGTTCTCCGGAGGTGCCATACTGGCGGACAGGATTCGTATGCAACGGCACACCGGGGATCCGGGCGTCTACATAAGGAGCATGGGTACGCGCGGGTCCCTCGGCGGTCTGAGCAGGGGAGCGAAGGAGTCTCTGATTCTGCTCGACGCCTGCGGCTACGACGTGATAATCATAGAGACTGTAGGGGTCGGTCAGTCCGAGGTGGACATAATCAAGATAGCGGACACGGTATGTGTCGTGCTGGTGCCGGGCATGGGGGACGATATCCAGATAATGAAGGCGGGTATAATGGAGATAGCGAACGTCTTCGCCGTAAACAAGGCCGATAAGCCTGGCGTCGATCGGGTGGCGGCAGAGGTGAGGCTCATGCTGGATCTCGTCAAGAATAAGGAATGGACCCCTCCGGTTCACCTCACGGTGGCGGAGGACGGATCAGGAATAGAGGAGCTTGTGGACAGCTTCATCGCACATTCCTCCTTTCTGAAGGACAACCCGGACGGCAGGCGCAGGGAGTGGAGACGACTGGCCTTCGAGGTGGAGGGCATACTGCTGCAAAAACTGACCAGGCTTGCCGAGAAAAGGTGGGACTCGTTCAGGACAGACGAGATCATGGATCTCTTGCTTTCAAGAAAGACAAATCCTTACGCTGTTGCCGAGGATGTTTTGAAAAATATCATGCCCTGAGACCGTGCGGGTCCAAGGGTGACAGAGGAGGAAGATTCATCAGATGTCGCAGCGAACGATGGATGAGCTTTGCGAAGAACTATTGGCAAAGCGGGAGAGTGCGCGTCAAGGCGGCGGAGAGAAGGCGGTGGCCAGGCAGAAGGAGAAGGGCAAGCTGACTGCGCGCGAGCGTATCGAGCTTTTGCTGGATCCAGGCACATTCAACGAGGTGGACGAGTTCGTCCACCACAGGTGCGTCCACTTCGGCTTGGAAAAGAGAGTATTCGAGGGAGACGGAGTAGTCACAGGCTGGGGATTGGTAGAGGGGCGCAAGGTCTATGTATTCAGTCAGGACTTCTCCGTTCTCGGAGGATCGTTGGGAGAGATGCACGCGGAGAAGATCTGCAAGATACTTGACATGGCGCTGAGCACCGGCAGCCCGGTGGTGGGCATCAACGACAGCGGCGGCGCTCGTATCCAGGAGGCGGTGGACTCGCTGAACGGCTACGGCAAGATCTTCTTCCAAAACACCCTGGCGAGCGGAGTGATCCCGCAGCTTTCGGTGATAGTGGGACCCAGTGCGGGCGGCGCGGTCTACAGCCCGGCCCTCATGGACTACACCTTCATGGTGGAGGGCATTGGGATCATGCATATCACCGGCCCGGCGGTCATCAAGGCCGTAACCGGGGAAGAGGTCACCAGCGAGCAGATAGGCGGATCTCTCGCCAACAACAGCAAGAGCGGCAACGCACACTTCAACGCAAAGAGCGAGGAGGAGTGCTTCGCGCAGGTCAGGAAGCTTCTTAGCTACCTTCCGCAGAACAACCTCGAAGACGCCCCGGAGAAGGATGCGGTGGACGACCCGATGAGGGAGGACATGGAGCTTCGCAATATAGTCCCGGTGAACCCGAACAAGGGTTACGACGTGCGCGAGGTCATCCGCCGCGTTGTGGACGACGCTGACTTCTTCGAGGTGCAACCCCTCTGGGCGAAGAATATCGTGATAGGCTACGCCCGAATCGGCGGCAAGGTCATAGGCATAATCGCCAACCAGGCCGCTCATCTAGCCGGGTGCCTGGACATAGACGCCTCCGACAAGGCGAGCCGCTTCATCAGACACTGCGACGCTTTCAACATTCCCATAGTCACGTTCGTGGACGTGCCGGGCTACCTGCCGGGCACCGCCCAGGAGTTCGGAGGGATCATCCGGCATGGTGCCAAGATGCTTTACTCCTACAGCGAGGCTACCGTTCCCATGGTCACCCTGGTGCTAAGGAAAGCCTACGGGGGCGCCTACCTCGGAATGTGCAGCAAGGCCCTCGGGGCGGACATGGTGCTCGCGTGGCCGCAGGCCGAGATCGCCGTCATGGGCGCAGAAGGGGCCGCCAACATAGTCTTCCGCCGCGAGATCGAGGGGGCCGAAGACGCAGTGGCCATGCGCACGAAGAAGATAGAGGAGTACAGGGAGGCCTTCGCCAACCCCTACGTCGCGGCGGAGCGGGGCTTCGTCGACAGGGTGATACTCCCGGAGACCACGCGCGGGGAGATTTGGCGTGCGATCATAGCTTCGGAGAACCGACGCGACTTTAGACCGCACCGTAAACACGGCGTCATGCCTCACTAATCACATGAGGAGAGTGAGCGAACAATGGAAACCACGGCAGTAAACGGGGCTGTAGAGGCAGTTGAAACTGCGGGCCGCGCGGCGGAAAGCCTGTCGGGAGTGAGCGGCGCGCTTATCATGTGCATCATCGCGTTCAGCGTCGTCTTCCTGGTGTTGGTAGGCCTCACTGGCGTGATATTCGCCATCAAGTACATGGCCCAGGGGCTTGAACGCAAGAAGGGGGGGCCAACGTCGGGCGCAACTTCGACGCCCTCTGCGGCCGGATCGCCGGCGCAGTCGCCTGCCTCCGACGGACGTCTTCTCGCCGTAATAACCGCGGCAGTGGCAGCAACCGGTATAAACGGAAGGATTACAAGCATCCAGCCGGGCGGAGGCACATGTCTGAGGCACATAAGATCCTCGGGATGGAGAAACGCAACCCTCTCGGAGGGGATTCAGACTCTTAGAAGAGGCTGGAAGTAGCGGAATATACATGCATAACGCATCATCGCTTAAATTTTTCATTAAAATTAAAAAACAAGGAGGCTCATCGCACTATGAGCAGGAAGTTTAGAGTTACAGTTGACGGAACGGCTTACACGGTGGAAGTAGAGGATCTTGGCGCAGGCTCGCCCGCCGCAGCGCCCGCACAGGCTCCGGCTCCGGCGGCAATCCCCGCGGCTGCTCCTGCAGCAACAGCGGCACCTGCACCAGCACCAGCGCCCGCTCCGGCTCCGGCCCCCGTTCCGGCGGGCGATGGCGCCCCGGTGACAGCACCGATGCCCGGGAAGATCCTGAAGGTAGCGGTGTCCGTCGGTGCCCAGGTCAAAAACGGCGACATGGTGCTCATCCTCGAGGCGATGAAGATGGAAAACGAGATTTTCTCCCCTGCGGATGGAGTTGTGAAGGAGATCAGGAGCCGGGAGGGCGATACCGTCAATACCGGCGATGTGATGATGGTGATCGGCTAACCGTTTCTTAATGGACGCTAAGGAGGAGAGTTATTCGCAATGGATAGCTATGTATTGGCGATAAGGGAGATTTTCGAGGCCTCCGGCTTCGCCGGACTCACTGGAGGACACATCACGATGCTCCTGGTGGCGCTGGTTATGCTCTACCTCGCCATCGGCAAGGACTTCGAGCCTCTATTGCTGGTCCCCATCGGATTCGGATGCCTTCTGGTAAACCTGCCTCTATCCGGGATAATGGAGGAGGGCGGATTTCTTCGCTACGTGTTTTTCGGCACGGAACACGAGATATACCCGGTCATCATCTTCATGGGGATCGGTGCTCTGACGGACTTCGCCCCGCTGATAGCCAACCCGATTACATTCCTGCTCGGGGCGGCTGCTCAGCTCGGGGTGTTCATAGCGCTCTTCGGCGCGATGGTGATGGGCTTCTCGATCAAGGAGGCGGCGTCCATAGCAATCATAGGGGGCGCAGACGGGCCGACCAGCATCTACCTGACTATGAAATTGGCGCCTCAAGTGCTGGGCGCGGTCGCGGTGGCCGCCTACAGCTACATGTCCCTCGTTCCGCTGATCCAGCCTCCTGTGATCAGGATGCTCACCAGCAAAGCGGACCGAGGGATAAGGATGGAGACGCTGCGCCCGGTAAGCAAGCTGGAGAGGATACTCTTTCCCATCGTCACTACGATAGCCTCCGGCCTACTGCTTCCCGCCTCCGTCCCCCTGGTGGGGGTGCTGATGTTCGGCAACCTGCTGAGGGAGTGCGGGGCGACTGAGAGGCTCAGCCTGGCCGCACAGAACGAGATATTGAACATAACCACCATCTTCCTCGGCCTTTCGGTGGGCGGGACGATGAGCGCAGAGCAGTTCCTCACACCGGCCACGCTGAAGATCATCCTGCTTGGGCTGATCGCCTTCGTGTTCAGCACCGCCGGAGGAGTACTTTTCGGACAGGTGCTCAAGAAGTGGAGCGGCGGCAAGATCAACCCGATGATAGGCTCGGCGGGCGTGTCTGCCGTGCCGATGGCCGCGCGAGTGGTTCAGCGCGTCGTCCAGAAGGAGTACCCCGGCAACTTCCTGCTGATGCACGCGATGGGGCCGAACGTCGCGGGCGTCATAGGCACGGCGGTGGCCGCAGGAGTAATGTTGACGCTCCTGACATAACAGAACAAAGTTTGCAAACCAGCCCAAGAGGCTCTCCCAGTTCGAGAGCCTCTTTTTTTAAGGAGTTCTACGGGCTTGTGCGTCTCTTTTGCCCAGTGTTATTATACCGGGGGATGTAGAGGTTTTTTTCGATCAATCGATATCTTTTAGGGGGGGTCTGTCCATGAGAATCGCCGTGGGTTCCGATCATGCTGCTTTCTCTTTGAAAACCCGTCTGTTGGAGCATCTCAGACAAAAACCGGGAGTCGTTCCAATGGACATGGGCACTGACACGGACGCCCGGTCCTGCGACTACCCGGATATCGCCTTCCGCGTGGGTGAAGCCATCAGTATGGGAAACGCGGACAAAGGGCTACTGCTCTGCGGGACCGGGATTGGGATGAGCATAGCGGCGAACAAGATCCCCGGCATATACGCGGCCCACTGCCACGAGATCGAGACAGCCCGACTTAGTCGTCTCCACAACGACTCGAACGTCCTTGCGATGGGCGCGAGGATAATCTCTCCGGAACTGGCGACGGACATCCTTGATGCGTGGCTGTCAACGGATTTCGAGGGGGACAGGCATATCCGAAGGCTAGAAAAAATCCTGGATTACGAACGGAAGGCGTGTCCCGGCCGGGCCTTGTCCGAGAGGGGCAAGACGGTCCTGTTCGAGCACCCGCTCGTTCTTCACAAGGTCAGTATGATCCGCGACAAAAACACCTCGGTAAAGGAGTTCCGCGAGCTCGTACAGGAGATCGCCGGACTGATGGTCTACGAGATGACGCGCAGTCTTCCGCTCGTCAGGAAGGAGGTCGAGACCCCCCTTGAGAAGACGGATGCCTACGCTCTGGCCGGTAAGGACCTCGCGATAATACCAGTGCTGAGGGCCGGCCTCGGGATGGTCGACGGCATCCTTCAGCTCATCCCGAACGCAAAGGTCGGTCACATAGGGCTGTACAGGGACCCCGATACGCTGCTGCCGGTGGAGTACTACTGCAAGCTGCCCTCGGACATTGATCAGCGGGACGTGCTCGTCCTCGACCCGATGCTGGCGACGGGTGGCTCGGCGGCGGCGGCGATAAGCCTGATAAAGAGACAGGGCGGAAAGAAAATCTCCCTGGTGTGCATAATCGCGGCCCCAGAGGGAGTCGCAAAAGTGCACTCGGAGCATCCCGATATAGATATCTACTCCGCCGCCCTGGACAGCCACTTGAACGGTCAAGGCTATATAGTGCCGGGGCTCGGAGACGCGGGCGACCGGCTATACGGAACGAAATAAGAGGGCTTCGTGAATCCCGCGCTTTACACTCTCCCCATAACGGTTGCGCTTCTCTTCCTCTGGAGCCTGTTCATAACGCCGCTTTCTATAAACCTTTCGAACAGGTACAGAATCGTCGACAGGCCCGGAGAGCGGAAGATACACACCATCATCACACCGAGGGGTGCCGGCATCGTCATCTGGCTGGGCTTTCTCCTGTGGGGGCTTTACTCCGTCGAGGCGATCCCGGCGTTTCGCCCCCTGGCCCTGGGAGGCACAATGGTCTTCCTGAGCGGTTACTGGGATGACATGAGGACGCTCAGGCCATCGATACGCCTTGCTTTTCACGTGGCCGCCGCCGTGATTTTCCTTGTCTACGTCGAGATTCCCATCCGCCATTTCCCGACGGGGATCCTGTGGATCGCCGGCATGAGCAATGCGTTCAACCTCGTAGACGGCGCCAACGGGCTTTGCCTCTCGATGTGCATTGCCGCCTCGGCGGCCCTCGGCCTCGCAGGCTTTCCCGAAGTCTACTTTCCTCTTGCCGGACTGGCGGCGGGAGTACTCCCTTGGAATTTCCCAAAGGCCAGGACATTCATAGGGGATGGAGGCACGACACTGCTCGGCTATCTCTACTCTTCGCTCTTCATCCTCTCGATAATGCCGTTCATAGAGAGTTACAGCACGATTCACCTGCCGCTGTCGCTTTTTTTAATTGGGGGGATCCCTGCGGCCGACACCCTCTTTGCTATAATGAGAAGGTTGGCTAGTGGAAAGTCTCCCTTTTCTCCGGACAGAGGGCACATACATCACCGACTGATCGATGCGGGATGGGGGGCTATATGGACAGTGGCTTTTTTAAATGTCGTTCACCTGTTTTTAATTGCTGGCGGAATGCTTGTATCCGGCTTTTTCTTTGTGTAGCACCTAGTGGAAGGACTCCATAACGATGAGTACAGATACTAAACGAATCGCTTGCGTCGTCGGGACTCGCCCGGAGGGAATAAAAATGGCACCCCTGATACAGGCCCTTCGCAGGGAGGGCTTCAGGGTCGCTGTTATCTCAACCGGGCAGCACCTTCACATGCTGAATCAATCTCTGAGCTTTTTCGGAATATGCGCGGACGTGAATCTATCGATAATGGAGGAGCGGCAGTCGCTGGACGCCATTACGTCAAAGGTCCTGAACGGGGTTGGGTCGTTCCTGGACGAGAACCCGCAGGACCTGGTGCTCGTCCATGGGGACACCTCAACTACCTTCGCGTCGGCGCTAGCGGGTTTTTACAGGGGAATTCCCGTCGGACACGTCGAGGCCGGCCTGAGAAGCGGCGATATGCGCAGCCCCTTCCCCGAGGAGGCCAACAGGGTGCTCACGGACCGATTGGCCTCCCTCTGGTTCGCACCTACGCCGAGGGCGGCGGAAAACCTTCGCGAAGAAGGACTGCCCGTATCTGAAGAGACCCTGATCGTCACCGGCAACACCGTGATCGATGCGCTAAAACAGACCTTGAAGATAGATCGCGCCCCAAGCCGGGAGCTGCATCCCCTGGAGGATTTCTCGGGACGTCTTATTCTAATGACAGCGCACAGGAGGGAGTCGTGGGGGGCCCCCTTGGAGTCCATCTGCAAGGCGATTCTCGACATACTGGAACAGGATAAAGAGGCGAGGGTGTTGATCCCGCTCCACAAGAACCCGTCGGTGCGGGAGGTTATCCGTCGTTTCCTGGGCGGGGCGGAGAGGGTGATCCTGACGGAACCTTTGGATTATCCGGATTTCGTCCGGGTCATGAAGAGGAGCTCGTTGATCCTGAGCGACAGCGGCGGGGTACAGGAGGAGACCGCCGAGCTGAAAATCCCTCTTCTTGTAATGAGGGACACCTCCGAGAGGCCTGAGGCGCTTGAGGAGGGCACGGCGTTGCTCGTCGGCACCGATAGGGGCAGAATAGCAAGCACCGCCCTGCGAATACTTTCGGACGACTCCTTCAGGGAGAGCTTGGTCAACAGGGGCAAATACCCTTTCGGACGCGGGAATGCCTCCGAAAAGATCGTGGATGCGATAAAACGATTCTTCGCATGTCGGACAGGATGAGCAATGCATCCTACCGGTATTTCCTATTTTTTTCTCAGGGGGAATATGAACGTGGAATCTAAAATGAAAATTATCGGCGGCAACCCGCTGAAAGGCAGGATCTTCGCACAGGGAGCGAAAAACGCGGCTCTTCCCGTCATGGCGGCCGCAATACTGCTCAAGGGGGAAAAACTTACGCTGAACAGGGTCCCCAACCTTCTGGACGTGGTAACAATGGCGGATCTCCTCCGAAGCCTGGGCGCGTCGGTGGTCTTCAACGACCAGGTGATGGAGATCTCAACTCCCACGGAGATCTCGTGGGAGACACCTCCGGACCTGGTGAGGAAGATGCGCGCTTCCTCGCTTGTCCTCGGGCCGCTGCTCGCTCGATGCGGCAGGGCCGTGATGCCACTCCCCGGGGGCTGCTCGATAGGGAGCCGTCCGATCGATCTGCACCTGAAGGGACTGACTAGGATGGGCGCCACTATCGAGCTCGTGCACGGGGCCGTGCACGCCCGGGCAAACGGCCTGAAGGGTTGCCGGATCTACCTCGACTTCCCCTCGGTGGGCGCCACGGAGAACCTGATGATGGCGGCAGTGTTCGCCAAGGGGGAGACAGTGTTGGAGAACACGGCCCGCGAGCCCGAGATATTCAACCTGGTGGAGGCTCTTCGCTCCATGGGCGCGGTGATCGAGGCGGACGGCACCGGCGTAGTCAGGGTCCATGGCGTCGATTCCCTGAGCAGCGCCGGAGTGACGATCATCCCCGACAGGATAGAGGCATCCACGTACATACTTGCGGGGGCGGCCACGAACGGAGAGGTCACTGTGTCGAACATAATTCCCAACCATATAGACTCCCTCCTGGCGAAGCTGGAGGAGGCGGGCGCCTCCCTCACGATCAATGATACCGAGGTAACGATTCACCCCTCGCAGAGGCTCAAGGCGGTATCCCTGAAGACCCTGCCCTATCCCGGGTTCCCCACCGACCTGCAGCCGCAGGTCATGGTGGCTCTCTGCCTAGCGGAGGGGACGAGCATAGTCCAGGAGAGCGTCTTCCAATCCCGCTTCCTTCATGTCAGCGAGCTGAACAAGATGGGAGCGAAGATCGACATCCAGAGCAACTCGGCGATCATCAACGGGGTGGAGGCCCTGGCCGGCGCCGACGTGGTCGCGACCGACCTGCGCGCAGGAGCGGCGCTGATCATCGCAGGTCTGTCCGCGCACGACGCGACCTGCGTTCGAAACCTGGGTCACGTCTTCAGAGGGTACGAGAAGATCGAGGAGAAGCTCAAGGCCATCGGCGCAGACATCACGATTCTACCCTCCACCGAGGAGCTCAAGGGCGGTTCCGTGACTGCATCACCATGATTGTAAACCGGCAACGAAAGTGATAAAAAGCGGGCGATGTCCTTGAACGGTACTCTTCCCATAAGGGTGATTGCATTCGTAGGCCCGGCGGGCACGGGCAAGAGTCAGCGGGCGCAGATGGTCGCCTTGGAGAACGAAGTGGAGTACATAATTGACGACGGGCTGCTGATCGCCAGAGGAAGAATAATGGCGGGGAAGAGCGCCAAGGCGGAGAAAAACCTCGTCCGGGCGATAAGAAGGGCCCTTTTCCAGTTCCCCGACCACAGGAAGGCGGTCCATGCCTTTCTCGAGAAGAAAAGGCCGAAAAAACTCATGGTAATCGCCACCTCCATCTCCATGGCGGAGAAGATCACAAAGGCCCTGAGGCTCCCGCCACCGGAGCTGATAATCGATATAACGGAGGTCGCCTCCCCGGAGGAGATAATAAACGCCAGACGAGAGAGGCACGAGAAGAGACAGCATGTGATACCGGCGTCGAGAACCCAGATACGGAGGAACTTCGCAGGCAAGCTGGTCGGGCACCTGAGAGGGCTCTTCAGAAGCGTGGACAGGGAGGAGGGGGAGCGCACAATAGTAAGACCTCCCTTCAGTTTCATCGGCGATCTCACCATAGAATCGTCCGCAGTGCTCGACCTTGTAAAGAGGGTTCTGTTTTCAAATCCGCAGGTGACGGCCATCAAGGACATACGGGTGAGATACAAGGGAGACTCCGTGCTTATAGAAGTTTCCCTTCAGGTTGTACCCGGCAGGATGGATTTTCACATGCTGGGGCTCGTCAACCAGAAGAAGGTGGCATCGGCGGTCGGCTATTTCACCGGGATGGACGTCGCCGGAGTGGATATACGTATCGTGGAGGTAAAGCTGCAATGAGCAACCTATCGGGTGGCATCAGCCGGCAGAGTGCGTGGGAGGAACTCGAAGGACGAGTGAGGTCCTGTACCGCCTGCGATCTGTGTCGAGGCAGGAAGAACACGGTCTTCGGACAGGGAAATCGCTCGTCCTCCCTCGTATTCGTGGGCGAAGGCCCCGGAGCGGACGAGGACGAACAGGGAACGGCCTTCGTCGGTCGGGCCGGGAAACTGCTCACCGCCATCCTTCAGGCGGCGGATATAGAGAGAGAGGACGTCTTCATAACCAACATAGTGAAATGCAGGCCTCCAAACAACAGGATCCCGTTGGCCAAGGAGATGATGGCCTGCAACCCCTTCCTGGAGGCGCAGCTTGCCCTTTTGAGGCCTAAGATCGTAGTTTGCCTCGGGAACACTGCACTTAAATGGCTGATGAAGACGTCCGAGGGCATCTCCTCCCTCAGGGGCCGCTGGTTTCCATGGCGGGGAATACTCCTGTTTCCGATGTTTCACCCGAGCTATCTTCTGCGAAACGACTCCAGGAAGAAGGGCAGTCCGAAGGAGCTGACTTGGCAGGATATAATCGCCGTGAAGGAAAAGCTTGATGCCTTGACGGCGGAAGAGGGGGTGTTCTAGCTGACGCAAAGCGATTCCTTGCCCGTTCACGTTGCGGTGATAATGGATGGAAACGGGAGGTGGGCGAAAAAGAGGCGTCTGCCCCGCCTCCTGGGGCACAGGGCCGGAGTCAAGGCGCTCGAGAGGACCGTGGACGCCGCCGGTGCCATCGGGATAAAGTTCATCTCGTTCTACGCTTTTTCAACGGAGAACTGGAAGAGGCCCGAAAAGGAGATCATGGGGCTCATGAGCATCTTCAAGTTCGCCCTGACCCGGAAGATCGAGGAGTTTCACGGCAGAAACGGCAGGCTCCGGTTCGCCGGCTTCAGAGAGGGACTCCCCGGGGAGATAACGGAGCTTATGGCATGGGCGGAGGAGAAGACGAAGGACAACACCGGGCTGACAATGATACCCTGTTTCAACTACGGAGGAAGGCAGGAGATCCTCCATGCAGTTGAAAAAATGATCCGGTCCGAGGTGCGACCACCCCTGACGGAGGAGGTTTTTCGTAACTTTCTATACCTTCCGGACGTCCCTGACCCTGATCTGGTGATCCGCACCAGTGGAGAGACGAGGATAAGCAACTTCTGGCTCTGGCAGAGCTCCTACAGCGAGCTCTATTTCACCGACGTGCTCTGGCCCGACTTCGACGGCGAAGAACTGGGGAAGGCGTTGGAATTCTATAGGAACAAAGAGAGACGATATGGCGCTCTCAGATGATCAGTTCAAAGAGCTGGCCGTCCGAGGGGGCAGCTCGCTGGTAATAGTCGCCGGGACGATGAGCTCGCTGTACGCGGGGGGAATGATCTGGGTCTTCTTCTCATCCGCCGTGGCGCTGCTCTCGCTCGCTGAATACTACGGAATGCTTTCGAGGAAGTTCAAGGTATCGAAGGGGATAGGGTTTATCACCTCGGGCCTGATATTCTTCTCCGCCTCCGAGGGGATACATCCCGTATCGCTGGTGCTCGTGCTCAGCGTATCCTCCTTCGCAGTGCTCTTCATCGAGATAATAAGGAGGCAGGTCAGAGGAGAGAGCTTCGCAATATGGAACATGGGAGGTACGATCTCCGGCATAGTCTACATCACCATTCCCTGGGCCTTCATAATCCTGCTGCGCCGTCTGCCGGGAGGAGGATTGCTGCTTTTCGCCATGTTCATCTCGACGTGGGGCTGCGATGTGGCCGCCTATCTCATCGGATCGAAATGGGGACATACGCCTCTTTGCGAAAACATCAGCCCGAACAAGACCTGGGAGGGCTTCATCGGGGGCTTCTCCGCCGCCATCCTGGCGAGCGTGCTCTTGGCCTTCGTGTTGGAGATCCCCCCGGTTCCCTTCCTCTTCGTGGGGTTGATCTGCGGCTTTGCGGGACAGCTGGGAGACCTCGCCGAGTCTGTGATCAAAAGGGAGAGTTGGGTGAAGGACAGTGGAAACATAATCCCCGGGCACGGAGGAGTGCTGGACAGGTTCGACAGCGTCCTGATCAACGGGCTGCTGATCTACACCCTCTTCGGGGTGATCCTGAGATGAGAAGAAAGAGTCTTTACATAATAGGATGCACCGGCAGCGTGGGCGCCTCGGTTCTGTCCGTGTGTCGAATGTTCCCGGAGCGCTTCGAGGTAGCCGCCCTTGCGGCCCGCTCTTCGGTGGATGAGATCGTCCGACTGGCCGCGGAATTCTCATGTCCGACCCTGGTCCTGTCGGACGGAACGGCTGCGGAGAGATGCGTCGATCGCCTGTCGAGCGCCTGGACGAATGCCCCGATGCCGAGGGTGCTGTCGGGCGAGGGGGGTCTTTCGCTCCCCGCGTCCGCCCCCGACATCGACCACGTGGTCGTCGCCTCGTCGGGCACCGGGGCGATAGGCGCCCTCGTCGAGGCCCTGAAAAGCGGCAAGGAGATCTCCCTCGCGAACAAGGAGAGCATAGTCGCCGCCGGCCCGTGGATAATGCCTATGGTCGCCGGGAAGGACCAACTGCGCCCGCTCGACAGCGAACACAATGCCATCTGGCAGTGCCTCCAGGGCGAGGATCCGGCCCATGTCGAGGAGATAGTGCTTACCGCGTCCGGCGGCCCGTTTCTCGGATACTCGCATGAACAGCTCCATGCCGTGACACCCTCGATGGCCGTGGCTCACCCCGTATGGAACATGGGAGCGAAGATCAGCGTGGACAGCGCTACTCTCATGAACAAGGGGATAGAGCTGCTGGAGGCCATGTACCTCTTCTCCCTCCCCCCGGACAGGGTCAATGCGGTGGTCTCGCCGAACCCCTTCATACACGGCATCGTTCGATTCTCCGACGGGACGTTTCACATGTGCGCATCTGCGCCCGACATGGGCATCCCCGCCCTGTCCGCTCTCTTCCACCCTGAACGAAGCCCTGGTGACAGGGGAAACACACCCTCGCTCGAAGGGATGACACTGTCATTCGAATCTCCGGACGAGGCGCGTTTCCCATGCATCCGGCTGGCCCGGGAGACCGCCCGAAAAGGCGGCGCTTATCCGGCTCTGTTGGTAGGAGCGGACGAGGTCGCGGTAGGCAGGTTTCTATCAGGGGAGATAGGATTCATGGACATACCCGCAGTTGTCAAGATCGTGCTGGAAAAATACGCAGGCCCTGCTCCTTCAAGCCTTGAGCACGCCCTGGCCATAATTGAAGAGGGCAGGCTCATGGCTTCGGAAGTGTTTACATAGGTTTCTGCAGTGCTGAGGAGACGTAAATAATGGCTAGTCTAATATCATTTCTATTTGTAATAGGAGTCTGCGTCATAGTGCACGAGACGGGGCACTTCATCACGGCCCGCATGCTGGATGTACAGGTTCACGAGTTCTCCTTCGGCATGGGCCCCTTGTTGGCGCAGCGAGCCGGCCGGAACACGACGTGGTCCCTGCGCGCCCTTCCCGTCGGGGGATTCGTACGACTGGCCGGCATGGGGGAGGAGAGGGACGGCGAGGAGGTCGCGGAGGGGAAGGGGTTCTACGACAAGGCCCCCTGGAAGCGCTTTCTCGTGCTTTTTAACGGCTCCCTCTTCAACATACTCCTCGCAATGCTGCTGACCGCGACCTTCCTGTACGGGCACGGAGTCCTGGACCTGACCACCACGACGGTGGGGGAGATCATCGAGGGTTATCCGGCTCAATCCGCCGGGGTCCTGCCCGGGGACAGGTTGCTGGCGATCGCGGGACAGGATGTCTCGTCGTGGAGGGAGATGTCCGAGGGAATTCGCGCCGCCGCCGCCAAGGGGCCAGTGGACATAGCACTTGAGCGGGACGGCGAGAGGATCGCCATGTCCGTGACAATACCCCCGGACGAGCAGGGAATCACCCTCCTGGGGATAAGGCCGGCCCTGAAACGCTACCCGGCGGGCGAGGCTCTTACCTCGGCGCTTTCCTACACGGTCGAAATGACGGTGGAGATGCTTCGAAGCATAATTCGCTTCATCATCGGCGCAGAGAAAGTGGACGTGGCGGGACCGGTCGGCATCGCCTCGATGGCCGGAGAGGCCGCGAGGAAAGGCCTATGGACCTTCGTCACCTTCCTGGCCCTCATCAACCTGAACCTGGGGCTTCTGAACCTCTTTCCCTTCCCGGCACTGGACGGAGGGCGTCTGGTGTTTACCGTGGGCGAGATGATACTGAGACGACGAGTGCCCGAGAAGCTGGAGAACTTCATCCACATGTCGGGATTCGTCCTGCTGATAATGCTGATCATATACGTAACCTGGCAGGACATTGTCAATGTGTTCGGATGGAGGTAGGGCGGTGAGCAAAAGAAAAGTTGTTATTCAAGGGCTTCAGATAGGTGGAGGAGCGCCTGTCCGCGTGGAGAGCATGCTCAAGATCCCCCTGTCGCGCAGAGAGGAGTGTTTGGAGCAGTGCGTCTCCTTGAAAAAAGTCGGCTGCGAGCTTGCGAGGGCCGCTTTCCCCTCGATGGAGCTACTTGACGATCTCGAATGGCTTGGAGAGAACTCGCCGATCCCCTTGATGGCCGACATTCACTTCGACGGCGCACTAGCCCTGGCGGCGCTCGAGGCGGGGATCCCGTCGGTCAGGATAAACCCCGGGAACATGTCCATCTCATGCCTGAGGGACATAGTCGCATCGGCGAGGGAGAAGAGAACCCCCATCCGCATAGGCGCGAACGGAGGCTCCCTGTCGAACTCCCAGATCAGGGAGGCCGGCGGAGTGCGCTCCGACGCCCTGGCATCGGCGGTGGAGGAGCAGCTTCAAATACTGCTTTCAGAGGGCTTTTACGATATAATACTGTCTGCAAAGTCGACCTCCGTGATGGAGACGGTAAGGGCGAACACGCTGCTGGCGTCGAAATACCCGGACTTCCCCATGCACATAGGCATCACCGAGTCGGGATACGGAAGGGACGGACTTGTTAAGAGCGCGGCAGGACTCTCTCTCATGCTCGCGCAGGGCATAGGAGACACGTTGAGGATCAGTCTTACAGAGAGTCCCGAGGAGGAGGTAAGGGCGGGGTACTCACTCCTTAGGGCGCTTGAGTTGCGCTCTCGCGGCGTGAACATCATCTCCTGCCCCACCTGCGGGAGAAAAAGACTGGACGTAAAAACCATTCTGAACATACTTGAACCGGCATTCGCAAATCTCCCCGACGGCCTTTCCGTCGCTGTCATGGGCTGCGAGGTGAACGGCCCCCGCGAGGCGATGGACGCCGACTTCGGCGTGGCGGGATCGGCGTCGGGCGCCGTGATATTCCAGAAAGGCCAGGTTTTGAAAGAGGTGACATTGGACGAGCTCCCGAGAGTGTTTGAAGAGTTCGTCCGTTTCAGCAGAGTCTAGAGTTGCAACTATCACGTAAAACCCGAAAGGAGAATATGATTCATGGCTTTCAATCTCAAAGGACGCAGTTTTTTAACCCTTATGGACTTCACCCCGGAGGAGATCTACTACCTCCTCGACCTCTCGGCCGACCTCAAGGCGAAAAAGCGCTCCGGCGTGCGCGGGAGGGCGCTGCAGGGAAAGAACATAGCTCTCATCTTCGAGAAGTCCTCCACCAGGACCAGGTGCGCCTTCACCGTCGCTTGCATCGACGAGGGAGGACACCCGGAGTTCCTCGGCAAGAACGACATCCACCTCGGCGGCAAGGAGGACGTCAGGGACACGGCGAGAGTCCTCGGCAGGATGTTCGACGGCATCCAGTATCGCGGCTTCGCTCAGTCGCTGGTGGAAGATCTGGCGAAGTACGCAGGAATCCCGGTCTGGAACGGACTGACCGATGATGACCACCCGACCCAGATCCTCGCCGACTTCCTCACGATCCAGGAGAACTTCGGCAAGCAGCTCAAGGGCATACGGCTCGTCTACTGCGGCGACGGAAGGAACAACATGTCCAACGCCCTGATGATCGGGTGCGCCAAGCTCGGAATGCACTACGTCGTGGCCTCCCCGAAGTCCCTCTTTCCCGAGAAGGGGCTCCTCGACACGTGCACCGAGATGGCCGAGCGCAACGGAGGCTCGGTCACAGTCTTCGAGGACCCGCTCCAGGCCATGAAGGGCGCGGACGTCATCTACACCGACGTCTGGGTGTCGATGGGGGAGGAGGCGAAGGCCGAGGAGCGCCTGCGGCTGCTGACCCCCTACCAGGTCAACATGAATCTCGTGAAGGCGTCCGGCAAGGACTCGACCATATTCCTTCACTGCCTGCCCGCCAACAAGGGACAGGAGGTCACGGAGGAGGTCTTCGAGTCGCCCAACTCCAAGGTCTTCGATGAGGCGGAGAATCGCATGCACTCAATAAAGGCGATAATGGTCGCCACTATCGGCAATCAGTAGACGGTGAAAAGTATTTCCGTCCGGGAGGCGAATGTCGATGACAGATGAAAACTACCGAATCTTCAAATGCGCCTCGTGCGGGACGGAGTTCCGCGCCGAGGCCAGGGAAAGGGCCCCTCGCTGCCCCGAGTGCGGAGGCAAGGTCCTGATACTGCTCGAAGGGGAGAGCCTGTCCAAGGGGAAGTGCGCCGGGTGCGCCGCATCCTCCTGCTCGACCTGAGGCGTGTGACATACGGGGCGGCGGTTCGCCGCCCTCTCTTTTTTCAAAGCCCGGATCCTCAAAGCACTATCGAGATGGACGGCTCGATGCTCTTCAGTCCCCTGAGAGTGCGCAGCGCGGCTACAAAGCTCCTGACCCTTCCCGCGTCGCCCTTCACCACGATGCACTCCAGGCAGTGATGGTGATCCACGTGCACGTGGGTCGTGCAGACGATGCTCTCCCCGAAGTCGTGCTGCAGCGTCGTCAGGTCGGACATGGTATCCTTTCCGTGATGGTCGTACATTATCGTGACAGTCCCATAGACGACGCCTGCACCGCTGGTCCACATCTCTCTCGACAGCCTCTCTCGGATCAGCTGTCGCAAGGCCTCGGACCTGTTGGGCATTCCGTTGTCCTCTACAAACGCGTCGAACTCCTCCAGCATCGCCCTTGGAACTGCGACCCCGAACCGGACCAATGAGCTCATATGCATCACTCCCATGCCATTTGAGTTGGAGTATAATACAATGACCACAGATTAAGGGGGCGCATTTATTGTACCCGATCTCGGCCACATTCCTGCTGAAGTCCGAAGGGAACTCTTCAAGCTACGCCCGCCTGTTTGTTCGTCGTCTTTCCCGTCGAGAGGAACTGCAAAGGACGGCCCGATCTAAGGTAGCCTACTCGGTCGCTCTCAAGGACGAGGCAACGAGCGAGGTCGTGATATTCGACGACGGCGGCAACGAGATCGAACCGACTGCCCCGGCCTTCCAAGTCGACAGCCCCCTTCCATTCAGCCTGTTCCACGCGGGCGGCATACCTTGCGCGGCCTCTGGCGAGAAGGGGCTTCTTTCGTCCGAGGCCGGACGTCTCCTCGCCCTTGCAGGGGTGAGGGTTCTCTGCTGCTTCCCGTCGGAAAGTGCCACCGCCGATTATCCCATGGCTGATTTCGCCAGGGTCAGGTCGCTTGAAAACGGTCACTACACGATCATCGCACTTCCGGGAGAACAGGGGGTGGCCTGCTTTGGAAAGGGAGATGCCCCGCTTTCGACATGTGAAATTGTTCTCCGAAGAGTGCGATGAACACGTCGATTATGCTAAAATACGGTTGATAACTGCTATCTACGAAGGTGGGTGTGCGTATGTCGTACCAGCGCAGGGACACGGCGAAAGTCTGTGATTCCATCGTAAAATGGCTGAAGGAGCAGGTTTCCAACGCGGGTGCAGCAGGGGGAATAGTCGGGCTCAGCGGCGGGATAGACTCCGCCGTCGTCGCGGCTCTCCTCCGGAGGGCATTCGGGGATGACATGCTCGCAGTCTCGCTCCCCTGCGGCAGCTCGAAAGAGGACCTGGACGACGCTAGGCTCGTCGCTGCCGCCCTGGACCTGCCCTTCGCCGAGATCGACCTTACACCCGTCTTCACATCCATCCTAAGGGCGTTGAACGCCGGCCTGTCCCCGATCGCCACCGCGAATATCAAACCCAGGCTCCGCATGACGGCGCTTTACGCGCTTGGCCAGGACAGAAGGCTTCTCGTCTGCGGCACGGACAACAGATCGGAGAGGATGATCGGCTACTTCACGAAGCATGGTGACGGCGCGTGCGATCTCCTCCCCATCGCTGACCTCCTGAAGTCCGAGGTGCGGCTTTTGGCGGAACACTTGGGCGTCCCGGGAAGGGTGATAACCAAGGCTCCGTCCGCGGGACTGTGGGAGGGACAGACCGATGAGCAGGAGATGGGACTGACCTACGACCAGATCGATTCATACTTCTCGTCGACGAAAGTGGACGAGGAGGCCGCCGCCAGGATTTCCCGTATGGCGAGCGCATCGGAGCACAAGAGAGAGCTCCCCCCGATATGTTATCCATAGGACAGATCATTTTTAAGGAGTGATTGTTTTGGCGGGCCATTCTAAATGGGCGAATATAAAGCGCAGGAAAGGGGCTCAGGACGCTAAGAGGGGCAACCTCTTCCAGAAACTTGTCAAGGCCATAATAGTCGCGGCGAGGGAGGGCGGCCCGGATCCGGCCATGAACATGCGTCTCAAGGCGGCGATAGACCGGGCCAAGGCAGCCAGCGTCCCCAACGACAATATCATAAGAGGAATAAAGAGAGGCACCGGGGAGCTGGAGGGCGGGCAGCTCGAGGAGATCGTCTACGAGGCGTACGGTCCCAACGGCGTCGCCATACTGCTCGAGGTCCTCACGGACAACAGAAACAGGACCGCCTCCGAGATGAGGGCCCTGTTGACGAGGAACGGCGGCAACCTGGGCGAGTCAGGGAGCGTGGCGTGGATGTTCGAGCGCAAGGGCGTAGTGGAGGTCACGGGCAAGGATATAGACGAGGAAGAGCTGATGACCGTGGCTCTCTACTCGGGCGCCGAAGATATGCAGGAGGAGGGCGACGGCTTTATCATCCACTCCGAGCCGGGTGCCTTCGGCGGGATCAAGGAGGCCCTGGAAACGGCGGGGTACGTGGTGGAGAGAGCCGAGACGGAGATGATCTCCAGCAATACGGTCCTGGTCGACGATGCCGAGAAGGCCGGGAGAGTGCTGCGCCTGATGGACCTCCTGGAGGAGCACGACGACGTCCAGAACGCCTACAGCAACTTCGACATACCGGACGAGATAATGGAAAGCCTGGACGATTGACAAGTTGTTGAGATGCATTGGAATCGACCCGGGCCTGGGAAGAATGGGAGTGGCGGCGGTAGCCATGGATGGACGGGTATTTCGCCTGATCTCCTGCGGCTGCATAGAGACTCCTCCCGGCATGCCTTTGCCGGCGCGCCTGAACATGATCTTCAAGGAGCTGGGGGATCATATCGAGGAGTGCACACCTGATTTCATGTCGATAGAGAAGCTCTTCTTCGGAAAGAACATCACGACGGCGGAGTCGGTCTGGCAGGCCCGAGGCGTGGCGCTCTTACAGGCCGATCGATACAACCTTCCTGTCTTCGAACCAAAACCTTCGCAGATCAAGCTGGCCGTGTGCGGATACGGCACCGCTCCCAAGGAGCAGGTTCAGAGGATGTCGCAGAGGCTTCTCGGGCTCTCCTATCTTCCAAAACCGGACGACGCCGCCGATGCGATAGGTGCGGCCATCACCGGTTTTTCGCTTCTTGCGGAGGAGCGCCGGATATCGGGCGCCAGGAGAGATCATGCTTAGGTCTCTGACGGGCAAGATCAGATCCGTATGCGACAATGTGGTTGTCCTCGACGTCGGCGGCATCGGGTTCGAGCTGCTGTGCACGGGACGGGCCACTTCCCTCTGCACGGAGGGAGAGGACGCGGACCTCATCACGCACGTGCAGTTCTCCGACGCTGGCCCCACACTGTTCGGGTTCGCGGACGAGAGGGAGAGGCATCTATTTCTCAAACTGATCACTGTGAAGGGCGTGGGCGGAAAGATGGCGATGAACATCCTGAAGTTCGCCTCCTCGGAGCACATAGTCTCGTGGATAGTGTCCTCGGATATAAAAGCCATGATGAGAGTTCCCGGCGTGGGCCGCAAGACGGCCGAGCGGCTATGCTTCGAGATGCGTCCACATTTGACGGATGCGGAAGGGGAACTGTTGACGGGGCCTGTCTCTCCGCGTGACGAAAAATTCGCCACGGCCATCGAGGCCCTACGCACGCTTGGATTCGCCCAAAACGAAGTGAGAGAGATGATATCCAAGCTGAAAAAGTCAGGCCTTCTCGAGGACGAGGAGCTCACGGAGGAAAAGATCATCCGGCTCGCCCTCAAGGAACTGAAGCGACACTGAGGTGACAGGTATGACGGCAGCCATAAATCGCTTCCTGGACCCGAACGACGGGCCGGGAGAGGACGAAAGCACCCTTCGCCCTCAGTCGCTCGGCGAGTTTTTGGGCCAGGAGAAACTGAAGGAGAAACTGTCGATCTTCATAAAGGCGGCCAGGCAGAGGAGAGAGGCGCTGGACCACACCCTCCTTTACGGGCCTCCCGGGCTGGGAAAGACGACCCTCGCGGGGATCATAGCCCGCGAGATGGGAGGACAGCTGCGCGTCACGACAGGCCCCTCCCTGGAGAGGACCGGGGATCTCGCGGCCATTCTCTCGAACCTGGAGCCGAACGACGTGCTCTTCATAGACGAGATACACAGGCTACCCACGAACGTCGAGGAGATACTATACCCGGCTATGGAGGACTACGCGCTCCATATCATCGTGGGGAAGGGGCCGCTGGCGAACAACATCTGCCTGCCGCTCCCCGGCTTCACCCTCGTGGGCGCCACCACGAGACTGGGTCTGCTCACCTCGCCGCTGCGCGCCCGTTTTGGTATAGTGGAGCAGCTGTCACCCTACACGGACGACGAGCTGCGGAGGATCGTGACAAGGGGGGCCAGGGTTCTGGGCACCGAGATACAGGATGACGCATCGAAGGAGATCGCACGCCGCTCCAGGGGCACTCCGCGAATCGCCCTTCGCCTCCTCCGAAGAGTTCGGGACGTGGCCGAGGTCAGATCCACCGGGGCCATCGACGTGGCCCTTGCGGGAGCGGCGATGGATATGCTCGGGCTGGACGACATGGGGCTGGACGAGGGCGACAGGAGGATATTGAGGGTGATCGTCGAGCTCTTCGACGGAGGTCCCGTCGGGCTCTCAACTCTGGGAGCGGCCCTCAACGAGGAGGTGCAGACCATAGAGGATATATACGAGCCCTTTCTGATTCAGCGAGGCTTCATCGAGAGGACCCCCAGGGGCAGAAGGGCCACCAGGAACAGCTGGGCCTACCTGGGCAAGGAGCCTCCATCGGAAGACCAGGAGCAGTGGCGTCTGCCCCTTCCCTCGGAAGAGGAGGAGGCCGAATCGTGAACTCCATCGGGAGGGCCCTGATCGCAGCGGGCTGCATCCTGGTGCTGTCGGGCGTTCTTCTCCTGCTTCTCGGCAGGTATACCGGCTTCTTCGGCAAACTGCCAGGCGACATCTCCTTCAGCCGAAAGGGGCTCACCGTCTTTGCCCCCTTCACGAGCATGATAATCCTCAGCGTTTTGCTGACGGTCGTGATAAATATCATCTTCAGGTTTCTGAAATAGCCTTTATTCGGAGGAGTGCTTATGTTGAAGGACAAGAACAAGGGAGCTCCGGCTTCGACTCTTTCTCTGCTTTTCGCCGTTTTTCTGCTTATTCTCATGCTCCAGTCTCCGGCTCTTGCCAGGAACGTGTCCGTGGGGCTCGCGATAGGGCAGGCATCCGTATCGGTAAAGAGCGAATCGGCCATCACCGTGGTCGACTCAGGCGGGAAAAAACATTCGGTCGGCAAGTCGGTCGATTTCAAAGCATCGGCGAAGGGCTGCGTATCCGCGGGGAAGCTTCTGCTGAAGCTGCCTGTGAGCCTCTCTTCGGGGCACCCCCTGTCGTTCAACGGAAGGCGTTACCGGGGGTCCCTTCGCCTGGTCGCGTCCGGTTCGGGCGTGACGCTTCTCAACGTAATCGATCTCGAGGAGTACCTCAGGGGCGTGCTGAAGATGGAGGTGAACCCCGCCTGGTCGATGGAGGCGTTGAAGGCTCAGGCGATCATATCAAGGACATACGCCCTTAGAAGCGTGCTCAACAACAAGGGCAAGGGGGGGTTCGACCTTCGAGACGGCATAACGTCTCAGGTGTACCGGGGGATCAACGCTGAGGACAAGAAGACCGACGAGGCCATCAAGTCCACCAGGGGAATGATCCTGAAGTACGGAGGCGGCATCGCGTTTACTCCTTTTCACTCTTTCAGCGGAGGGGCCACCGCCGATGTCTCCACTGTCTGGGGGGGCGACATGCCCTACCTCAAGGGGGTAAAGGAGGACTTCAGGACAGACTCGCCAAACAATCACTGGGAGACGCGCCTTACCCCCGCCCAGGTGGAGGGGGCCCTGCGCTCCGCCGGCGTCAACGTAGGACGGCTGCAGGAGCTGCGCGTCGAGAAGACCGACCCGCACGGCAGGGCGACAGTGCTTCGCGCTATCGGAACCAATGGAACCAAGACGCTCAAGAGCCATAACTTCCGCATGGCGGCCGGCAGCAACGTCATCAAGAGCACCGTGATGACAATCACCCCTCCCGGTGGAAGAATACCGCAATCGCAGCCCGATCGGCAGCCGCCCGCGGAGATCCCGACCGCCGCTCCGCCTGCAGGCGAGCCGCTCCCGGACATACCTACATCTCTCACGCCCATGAGCGCGTCCGAGGAGCTGAAACTGACCCAGCTGACGGAACAGGGCGCTTTCAACTCGGAGGAGTTGATGGACATGCTGATGAACCCTGACAAGCGCAAAGGATACCTGGTCAAGGCGCTGCGAAGCGTCAAACCGGAGACGCCGGCTGTCAGCCCCCTGCCGAAGCCTCAGCCGAGCCCGCCCCCTTCGTACTCGACGGATTGTTTTGTCTTCACCGGCAGAGGCTGGGGACACGGAGTGGGCCTGTCTCAGTGGGGGGCGAAGGCCTTGGCTGACAAGGGGTGGAGCCACAAACAGATACTCGACTTCTACTACCCGGGCACCAAGCTTGACAAGATGCAGTGACGAACTACCCCGATGTCCGGTCTTTTCGACATAGAGTCATATGACTACTCTCTCCCCGAGGAGTTGATCGCCCAGAACCCGGCGACCCCGAGGGATTCTTCGAGGCTGATGATCTTGGATCGTGCCTCCGGCGCAATCACGCACAGGCAGTTTTATGACCTCGGGAAGTGTCTTCGTCCAGGCGACCTGCTGGTGCTGAACGATACCAGGGTGATGCGTGCCCGCCTTCACGGCGTGAAACTCCACGGAGGCGCCAGGGTGGAGATCCTGCTGTTGAAGGCCTTGGACGGCGGGCGGAAGGAATGGGAGGCACTTGTGAAACCGGGCAGAAGGCTCCGCCGTGGAACACTCATAAGCCTGAGCGACGGGACGGAGTTAACGGTAGGGGAGCGCACTGCCGCAGGCGATGGAGTACGTTCCGTGCTCTTCCCCGACGGTGTTGATGTCGACGAGCTGCTGGACAGGATCGGTGAGACGCCTCTGCCACCCTATATCACTCGCTCCGACGCTCCGGCCTCGGCATACCAGACCGTCTTCGCCGCCCACGACGGATCTTCCGCCGCGCCTACGGCAAGCCTTCACTTCACCGAGGCGCTGCTGGAGAGGGTAAAAGACGAGACCGGCGTTTCGATAACGTGGGTAACCCTGCACGTCGGACTTGGGACCTTTCGCCCGGTCAAGTGCTCCGATATCCGCGACCATGTAATTCACCACGAGAGCTGCATGGTTCCACGAGA
>JAAYLU010000067.1 GCA_012521675.1 Synergistaceae bacterium
GAGCACTCCTACCTCAAGGACACGGGAAGGGCTAAGTACGTCTCCGTGACCGACAAGGAGGCCCTGGATGCCTTCGCCCGGCTGAGCAGGAAGGAGGGCATCATCCCCGCGGTGGAGAGTAGCCATGCCCTGGCATACGCGATGAAGCGACTTCCGGAGATGCACAAAGACCAGATACTGATGGTGAACCTGTCCGGCAGGGGCGACAAGGACTTGGACACAGTGCTGCCCATGCTTGGACTGTAGGTGGACGAACGCGGCGCGGCCTGTCAGAAGCGACGACGACTGTCCCCTGTTCGTCATCCCGAGCGCGGCGAGGGATCGCGAGAACACAGCCGATACCCCGGTAAAACCAGCGCAATAGCGAGATGTTCATGATAGAATTATTACATTTCAGAATCGCGTTTGCAGCGCACGGTTGGACCGATCGTAGCTTGCATCTATTATCAAAAGAGAGGGTGTTGACAGTGTTCGCATTCAAGATGTTTACGTCGTTGCTTCTTTTGCTGGTACCGGGTGGGGAATTCTTCGCGTTGACACCGGCGGCGCTTCAAAGCTTTTTCGAGGGTGAGACCGCCGAGATGATCGGTCATGTCATGATGGAGCAATTGTACGACCTTGATCAACTGGTGGAAGAGCGCGGCTCGTTCACTCCGGGGAGCATCCTCGCGGGCGTGACGGCGGGCGAATTCGACCCGGAGGAGACGACCCTCGAGCAGAGGGCGAGAATGGGGGATATGTACGCCCAGAACGACCTCGGGTTGAAGTACAACCTGGGAGACGGCGTGCCACAGGACTATGCCGAGGCCGTAAAGTGGTACACCATGGCGGCGGAGCAGGGACTCGCGGTTGCCCAGACGAATCTGGCCTGGATGTACGAGAGCGGCAGCGGAGTCGCCAGGGACATGGCCCTAGCCGCGGAGTGGTACACAAGGGCGGCCGACCAGGGGCACTCCCGCGCCCAGAACAACCTAGGGGTTCTGTACGAGCACGGCAACGGAGTGGAACAGGACCTCTCGAATGCCGTCAAGCTATACAGGAGGGCCGCCGAGCAGGGAAACCTGAATGCCCAGACGAACCTCGCCTACATGTACGAGCACGGCAGGGGCGTGAAGCAGAACGACAGAAGGGCCGTGGAGTTGTACACTAAGGCGGCCGAGCTGGGGCACTCCCGCGCCCAGAACAACCTCGGGTTTCTGTACGAACACGGCAGGGGGGTCCGACGGAGCGAAAAGAAGGCCGCCGATTGGTATCGCAAGGCCGCGGAGCAGGGAAACCCCTATAGTCAGACCAACCTGGCATGGATGTACGAGAGCGGCAGCGGGGTTGAAAAGGACGAGTCGAAGGCGGTGGAGCTCTACCTGCTGGCGGCGGAGCAGGGGCACGCACGAGCCCAGACCAACCTGGCATGGATGTACCAGAACGGGACCGGCGTGGCCCAGAACGACGTCGAAGCTGTCAGGTGGTACAGGAGCGCCGCCGAGCAGGGAGACCTCAGGGGACAGTGCAACCTTGGATGGATGTACGAGAAGGGCAGGGGCGTGGAGCAGAGCGACGAGGAGGCCGTCAGGTGGTACAGGTCGGCCGCCGAGCAGGGGCACTCCACTGCGCAGGCCAACCTCGGCTGGATCTACATGAACGGCAAGGGCGTGGATAAGGATATCCAAGAGGCCCTTAGGTGGCTCGCAATGGCCGCCGACCAGGGCAACTCCTCCGCGATGTACAACATAGGCTGGCTGTGCGAGAACGGCGACGGGGTCGACAAGGACCTCAAAAGAGCGGTCAAGTGGTACCGAAGAGCGGTCGAGATGGGCGACAAGATGGCGATGGACGCGCTCGAAAGGCTCGGGGAGAAGTGACGTAGCGGGGGCCGTACAAGCCCGCTTGCGCTTCACCGGAGACGGTGTTTTTACGCGACTTGTGCGAAGGGCCGCCCTTCACTCTTTTCCGGCGTCCGTCCTCGTGCCGACCACCTCCGGAGCTCCGTCCCCTCTCAGCCGGTCCACCAGAAGGCGAACTTTCTGCGACTCGCCCCTGGGCGCGACAAGCACGGCATCGGGCGATTCGATTACAAGAAGGTCACTGATCCCCACCGCCGCGACCAGGCGACCTGTAGAGAGAAGGAGGGAGTTCACGCACCCCTCGGCGACTGTCCGCCCCATAACAGCGTTGCCCTCCCCGTCCCTCTCCAGGAAGTCGTACAGGGCGTCCCAGGAGCCTATGTCCGTCCAGGGCGACTCGAGCGGAACGAGGGCGATATTCTTGATCCGCTCCAGCACTGCGTAGTCCATCGAGATCGACGGCATGCTGGGGAAGACCTCGAGGAAGGCTCGGGCACCCGCCGGAAGGACCTCCGCCACGTCGGTCAGATGCTCGGTCAGCGCGTCCAACATTGCACCGACCGTGAACATCAGCATTCCGCCGTTCCAGAAATACCTTCCGTCTTCGACATACTCACGAGCTTTTTCGGGCCCCGGCTTCTCGACGAAGCACTCCACCTCGCGCCACTCTCCGCGTTCCATACCCGCCCGGATGTAGCCGAAGCCCGTATCCGGCCTGGAGGGAGGGATGCCGAACACGACTATCCTGCCTTCTCGAGCCGGCGAGGACGCCGCCAGGACCGCCTTCTCGAAGAGGGAGAGATCATCTATGACATGGTCGCTCGGGCAGACGAACACCAAACTCTCTCTTGTCGCGCCGCACTCCTCCATCAATCTCAGCAGCCCAAGGGCTATCGCCGGGGCCGTGTTCCTCGGGCACGGCTCCTCCACCACGAAGCTCTGCGGCAGCTCCTCCTCCAGCTCTCTAGCCTGCACAAGGGCGGTCGCGCCGAACCTTACCCCGGACAGCACCCTCGTTCGGGTCGGACCAGCAATGCGAAACACGCGTCGCAACGCGCCCTGATAGAGGCTCTCCGTGTCCAGCTTGAGAAACTGTTTCGGCCTGTCGTCCCTCGAGAGAGGCCAGAGCCGGGTTCCAGACCCGCCTGCAAGGACGAGACAGTAGGTATTCTTCAATGTAAAAACTCCGTTCATCTGATCTCGGGGGCGGCTGAAGGCCCCCGGTAACTAAAGTTTAGCATCAAAACAGGAGCATGACGACTCCAGTGGGCAATCCCGCGATGGCTAAAAAAAGGGCCCTCCACAATCGGAGGGCCCGAGTGTCTTGAAGCTCCGTCGCCCCTACTTCATCTCCACTCCTATGCCGCGCTCCTCGTCGGTACCGGGCACCAGCGAGTCGCCCAAGGCCGCACAGATCCCTGCCACCGCCATCGGGGTTTTAAGGATGGCCCAAGCCATGCCGCCGAGCGTCTGCATAACCTGGCTGTACTCAGCGCTCATGAAGAGCTCCTGGTTGTTCTCGATCCACCCCGGAAGGCCCAGGGCCATCAGGAAGGCGAAGCCGACAATAAGGACGTTGCGCTGGCTGCCCATGTCGGCGCGCATAAGGACCTGGATCCCGAGGGCGCCTATCGTGCCGAACAGGGCGATATAGGCCCCTCCGATGATCGGGGAAGGCATGGTCGCTACGAGAGCGCCGAACTTCGTGACAAAGCTCATAAGAATCAGGATGACCGCGCCCGTGCGCACCACCCAGCGGGAGGCTACGCCTGTGAGGCCTATCAGGCCGATGTTCTCCGTGTAGGAGGTGGTTCCCACCGATCCGAAAAGGCCGGATAGGACGCAATTGAGGCCCTCTGCGCCGATGCCTCGGCTGATAGTGGCCTCGTCCGGGTCGGGAAGCCCCGCAGCATAGGAGACCGAGTGGTAGTCGCCGATCGACTCTATCGTGACGGCGAAGAAGCCGGCGAGCAGCGCTCCGAACGCCAGGAGGCTGAACTTTGGTGCGCCCCAGGGCATGAAGATGTCAAGCCTGTACCAGGGAGAGGCGATGACGTTGGTCATGTCGATGTGCGCCGGGTGCCCCTGCGGGAACACCCCGGCCTTGGAAAGGCCGAAGCAGATGAGGTAGGTGATGACGATCGACGACAGTATGGCGAATATGTTGGCGTACTTGTTCTTGCTCACCAGACCGAAAAAGAAGACCAGGAAGACGACCAGCAGCGAGGCGGGCCAGTAGTTGGCCGCGTTGGCCTGGATGGCGGTCGGGGCCAGGGAGAAGCCTATCGCCATTATCGTCGGGCCTATCACGACCGGCGTTATGACCTTGCGGACGACTCCGATAAGGCCCGTGTAGCCTATAATCGACTGCAGGATGCCTCCGGCTATGAGGCCCCCTCCGATGTACTGCATAACTACGTTCGGCCCCATGGCGCCGTATGCTCCGATTATCGTCATTACCGACGGGATGAAGCTGAAGCTGGACCCCTGCACAATAGGCAGCCCCGACCCGAGTTTCGGGTGGGTCTGGATCAGGGTGCAGACGCCCATCCCGAAGTAGACGCACGATATGAGCATCGCAATCTGCCCCGGATCCATGCCCATCGCGGGCCCGAAGATCAGGGGGACGAGTGTCGTCGCACCGAACAGGGTGAGCACGTGTTGCGCCCCGGCGAGCACCATCACCGGAAACGCGGGGATATCGTCCACTCCGTAGACCAGCTGCCTCTTTGCCATTGTAAAAACCAGCCTCCTCACTTGAATTGTTGACGCACCAACTGTTATTGACCCAGGCTTGACGCCGTGAACAGGGCCACCGGACCTGCGCCTCACCCCCGTGTCTCGGCCCCGGGAATTCAAACCTCGGGTCAATATTACACCGGAAGCCGGAGTTTTGCACGGGGCTTTTCCAGGAGCGCAGGTTCAGGATCATAGCATCCACGGTGAAACCAGCCGGCGCGGAGACGCTCGTTCCAAGATGGAGGACGCGAACGCAGGGCATGGCCCGGCAAAGGAGCGGACAGCCCGGAAGGGAGTCCTCTCGGTCTCCGATCCGGGCTGTCCGCGTCGGCTGGGGCGTTGTTCACGCCCTTTTGTTGATCAGTTCTTCGAGACGAGTCCCCTTACGGCTTGATCCTCATCATGAAGACGGCCTTCTGCTTGTCGGTGTCGGCCCTAAGGATGATGCCCTCCTTGTCCTTCGGGTTGTGGAACTCGTCAATCGTGAGTGTGGCGTGCAGGAGCTCCAGATCCTTCGTCTCCTCGAGGGCGTCGCGGATCTTGACGGGATCGTCGCTGCCCGCGCGCTCGATGGCGTCCTTCGCCCAGTAGACGCAGTCGTACGCCATAACCGCGTTCATGAACTCCATGCACTCGGTGCCGGTCTGCTCCTCGTACTTGTTGAAGAAGTCCTCGAGCACCGGGTCGAACCGGTCGACGTGGCTGACCCAATAGGTCTCGCGCATCCCGTCCCCGGCTACCTCCCACATGAAGTCGCCGTAGCCGTCGCCGCCAACGATCGGCACCTCTATGCCAAGGTCGCGGGCCTGCTTGATCGCGAGCGGGAGGCACTTGCCCATCGTCGGGAATATGAGCACATCGGGGTCGGCCTCCTTGATGGTGGTAAGCTGCGCGCGGAAGTCTACGTCCTCCCCCCTGTGGCCCTCGTCCGCCACGATCTCCCCGCCGTACTCAAGGAAGGAGGCGATGAAGAACTCGCGAAGCCCGTGCGAGTAGTCGCTGGACACGTCATACAGCACCCCGGCCTTCTTCTTGCCGAGCTCCTTGGCCGCGAAGACCGCGATCATGCTGCCCTGGTAGGGATCGAGGAAGCATATCCTGAAGTTGTAGGGGCGGACATTGCCATCCTCGTCTACGGTGACGAGGGGGTTCGTCGGAAGGGTTCCCAGATGTGCCACCTTGCCGCGGTTGAACACAGGGGCGGCTGCGATGCAGAGGCCGCTTCCGCTGGGTCCGATGGCCACGCAGACCTTGTCCTGCTCGATCAGACGCCTGGCGGCGTTGACCATGTCCTCCTGCCGGGTGCGGCAGTCGTACATGATGACCTCAACGGGCCTGCCGAGTATTCCGCCGGCGGCGTTGATCTCATCGACGGCTATCTTGACACCTTCGACCTCAGCGACGCCGTAGGCCGCGAAGTCGCCCGTGACCGTTGCTATCTCGCCGATCTTGATCGGCTCTTCGGCCAGCGCCGGGGCCGCCATCAAGCACAGGACAAACAAGAGCGCCGAAAACTTCCAGACCTTACTGAAACTCATCATTTCTACCTCCCCATAGATTTT
This sequence comes from Synergistaceae bacterium, assembly GCA_012521675.1. Lineage (NCBI taxonomy): Bacteria > Thermotogati > Synergistota > Synergistia > Synergistales > Synergistaceae > Synergistaceae bacterium. The sequence goes on from JAAYLU010000067.1 coordinate 6,143, forward strand.
GTGATCTTGGTGCATGGAACAGTTACACCAGGGAAAAGGCGGACTAACCGCCGACCCTCCTTCGTTGAGATGAGCGAAAGGGTCGCAAAACACCCACTTTGTACTCATCAAAGTGTATGATACTACATCACGGCCATTTTCGCATCATGTTTTTAGCTATTTTTGGGGAAAAGAGTGTATACATTGAATCATTCGTCTAGGTACGAGTCGAAATAGCCGGATATATAGACGACAGGCGTTCCCTTGTCGCCCGACCCGGAAACCAGGTCGCAGAGGGAACCCAGCAGATCCGTCAGGCGGCGCGGCGTCGTGCCCAGTGCCGTCTTGGCGGACAGATCCATATCGTCCTTGTGAAGAATGGCCTCGCGAACCGCCTCGTCCGGAGACCTGTCGCCCGCGTTGTCGGCGACGTACTTGAACTTGATCTCCTTGGGAAGGCCCCTCAGCCCCTCCGTGAAACCGGGGGAGACCACCGGATCGGCCAGCTCCCAGATCCCGGCTGCCGGGTCCTTGAAGGCGCCGTCGCCGTAGACCAGGGCCTCTACTCGCCTGCCGGTCCTGGTGTACAGTTCGTCCGACAGGGCACGGGCGAAGGACGCGCTGTCCCTTGGGAAGAGCTTGAGGGACTCCTCGCTGCTGAAGTTCGCGCCCAGAAGGCCGTACTCCTCGTTGTACCCCGTTCCGTCGGTCCGGGGCGACGCGCAGAACTGTTCCAGGGTGAAGACCGTGGCGCCCGCCCTCTCCAGTATCTCCCTGTGGAGAGACCTGGCGTGGATGCCCGCGACTACTATCGTCCTGGAGAAGCGCAGGGCCGAGAGGGGGTTGTTCGCGAAGTGTATCTCGATCTTCTCCGGGTTCATGCCCTTGTAGTAGCTCACATAGTCCACCCCGGTGAAGGGGTGGGGATAGCGGCCGAAGACCTCGTCGTACTCCCTCTCCGAGAAGAGGTCGCCCTTGAGTTTTACGCTCTGTCGATAGAAGTTGCTTGGCTCTATGAGACGGTTGCCCACCTCGTCCGCCGGGTAGGAGAGCAGTATGTGCAGCCGGCCCCTCACCCCGCGCGACAGTGCCAGGAGTATCTGGCCGAAGCGGTTGCGGCTGAGAAGCGGAAAGGCCAAAGCGATGTCCCCCGCCGGGACCAGTCTTTCAACGTCCTCGGTGATATCGTCCAGCGTGACGAAGTTCCCCTGCGAGCGTGCAAGCAGGGACTCCGTGACGCCGACCACGTCTCCGTCCCGGAACTCGAACGGATCGCGCGACGACCTTGAAGCCCTCTCCAGCTCGTCGCACACGATCCTAACCAGGTCGTCCGACCGCTTGGTCAGCACGGGCAACCTTATTCCTCTTGCGGACACTCCGGTACAGCGCATATGCGCTTCATTCCTTCCGTCGTCGAATCGCCCGTCGAAAGCCGGGCGCGCTAGTCGGCACAGGCCGAGCGGCATAATAATAGCCTACATGCGGCACTGCGGTCAATCTTGGGCCTGAAGCGCGACCGCGGCCCTGGAGTCGAAGGATAGGCGGATCTCCTCCCCCTCGCGCCACATTCTCTTTCCGGGCACGAAGGGATCGAAGGCGACGACCGAGGCGCCCCCGGCGATCTCCACCGAGTACTCCATCCTCCCGCCGAGGAACGTCGCAGAGAGGATTCGGCCCTGCACTCCCCCCTCGTCGACCGGATTCAAACTCTCCGGGCGAACGACGACGGCGGCCATGTCCCCCTTGGAGAAAGACTCTCCCTTGGCCGCCCGGACGGGGAGCAGCCTCCCCGCGACGTCCACTGAGAGAGAGTTCCCTTCTACGGATGCCACGGTCCCCGACAGGATGTTGGCCTGTCCTATGAAGCCCGCGACGAAGAGCGACCGCGGGTCGCTGTAGATCTCCATCGGCGAACCGATCTGCTCCACCCTGCCCCTTCTCATTACAATTATTCTGTCGGACACGGTCAGGGCCTCGGCCTGGTCGTGCGTCACATAAAGACATGTCACGTCGAGGCTCCTCTGAATCCTGCGGATCTCGGCGCGCATGTGGATCCGAAGCTTCGCGTCCAGGTTCGACAGAGGCTCGTCCATCAGCAGCACGCGCGGCCGCAGGACCAGCACCCGCGCCAGCGCGACTCGCTGCTGTTCCCCTCCGGAGAGGCGATTCGGCAGGCGGCGCTCCGCCTTGGAGAGCCCGACCAGATCCAGTCCCTCGCGCACTTTCTCTCTTATGACGGACGTGGAGCAGCCCTTGACTCTCAGGCCGTAGGCGACGTTCTCGAAGACGCTCATATGAGGAAAGAGAGCGTAGTTCTGGAATACGAACCCTATGTCGCGCCTGTTGACAGGCACGTCCGTAACGTCCAGTCCATCGATCGCGATTCTGCCCCTCGTCGGCGTCTCGAAGCCTGCGACCATCCGCAGGGTCGTGGTCTTTCCGCAGCCCGACGGGCCCAGGAATGTGACCATCTCGCCCGGTTCGACCCTGAGGGATAGAGAGTCGACGGCCAAGACCTCCTCCTTGTCCTTTCTGAACGTCTTCGTGACGTCCGTCAGCTCCAGAGCTACCGCCACAGTCCAGCGCCTCCCTCTTCGGAGATTCGGCCCGCGGCGAGGCGGGTCAGCCCCGCCAGAACGGCGGCGGCTATATATACTATCAGTATCAGGATCACGGAGAAGGCGCACGCCTGAGCAAACTGGAGCTCTGTCATGCACTCGAGTATCCGTGTCGTAAGCAGGGTCCATCGTACCGAGACCAGGAAGACCGTGGCGCTTATCGCTGTCATGGAGTAGATGAATAGATATCGCATTCCCATGAGCACGGCCGGGATTATCAGTGGCACTGTCACTCGGAGGAAGGTCCGGGCCGAGCCCGCCCCCAGGCTTGCGGAGGCCTCCTCTATCGAGGGGTCGATCTGGTGAAGTGAGGCTATCACCGCTCTTATGCCCGCGGAGTGGTAACGGAATATGTAGGCCGCCACCAAGATCGTCAGAGTGCCGGTAAGCAGCAGCGGCCGCTGGTTGAACGCGATTATGTAGGCTATGCCCACGACCGTGCCGGGAAGGGCGTAGTTGAACATGGATACGAACTCCATCGCGCGCCTGCCGAGAAATCGCCTTCGCTGAACGAGGTATCCGGTGAGGACGGCGAGAAGACCGCCGAGCGGCGTGACCACCGCCGCTATTATGAGGGTGTCGGCTATCGCCTTTCTGCCGTGCGTCAAGACGTAGCGGAAGTTGTTCAGGGTCAGACTGTTGTCAACGCCCCAGACCTTGACCACCGCCCCCCAGAGTATCAACGAATACAGGTAGAGTATGAATGCGGTAAGAGAGAGGCACAGGGCGAGGATCAACCTCTCGACCGCCCTCCCCTTGCTCTTGAAGTCCGATCTGCTACCGCCCTTGCCCGACACAGTCACGTAGCTCTTCCCGCCCACCCAGAAGCGCTGAAGGAAGTAGACGGCCAAGGCCGGGAAGAGCAGCAGGAAGGAGAGGGATGCTCCGCCTCTCAGGTCGTACATGCCGGTGATCTGCAGGTAGGCCTGGGTCGGCAGTACGGGGAAGTTATGCCCCCCGAGCACCAGGGGGGTGGCGAAGTCCGCCAGCGAGCTTGCGAAGAGCAACAGGACGGAGTTGGCCATGCCGGGTATGGACAGAGGCAGGGTCACGGTGCGGAACACTCTGCCCGGCGATGCGCCGAGCGAGAGTCCTGCGTCCTCGAGGTTTGGATCCATCGCCGAGAGCACGGCCGCCAATGTCATGAAGGAGACCGGAAAGTAGGTCAGGGTCTCCGACAGCCAGGTGCCCCAGAAGCCGTAGAAGTTGATATTGCCCAGTCCGAGCATGTTAAGCAGTATTCCGTTGGGCCCGAGCGAGAGGGTCAGGGCTATGCTGCTGGTGAACGGCGGCGATATCAGGGGAAGGGTGGTCACGCCCCCGAGGAACCACTTCATCCAGGTCGGCATGGAGATCCGAGTGACGGCGAAGGCGTACATATAGCCCAGGAAGGTCCCGGTCACCGATACGGCCGTGGCCAGCCAGATGCTGTTCATGAAGGCGCTCCGGAAATACCTGCTTCCAAGCACCGCGGCCAGGTTGGAGAAGGAGAGGCGTCCGTCGGAGACGAACGCCGTCAGAAACAGCCTTAACGCCGGGTAAAGCACGAATACTGCCAGTGAGAGCCATATCGCCACCAGCGCAGGTACAAGGGCCGGGTCGCGCTTCATTGTTGACGTCCACGACTGCGCTCGCGGCGCTGGCGCGGAATTTTGTCTCATCGTTGCGGCCTCCTTGAAGGGCCGGTGAACCGCTAAGCCGCGGCGCGCCGGGCCGCCCGCCGCTCCCTGAAGTTCCAGTAGAGCGAGTACACAGCCGGTATGGCCAGAAGGGCGATTATACCGCCTGCGACCAGGCCTCCGATTGCGACGAAGGCTATCGGCTGACGGAAGACTCCTCCGTCCCCGGTGCCCGCCGCGAGGGGAACCATCGAGATCACCGCCGTGGCTATGGCCATGAAGAGCATCCTGAGGCGAATCTCGCAGGCCTTGGCCACCGCGACCGCCCCCGGCTCCCCTTCGTCGCGCCGCCTTATCTCGGCATAGTCGATGACCACGATGGAGTTGTTGACCACCAACCCCACCAGCATTATAAGGCCTATGAGGGCGAACATCGACACCGGCACTCCGGCCATGAGCATGGTCGGAATGACCCCGAGCGCGGCCAACGGCACCGACAGGGTTATGACGAAGGCATAGAACCACGACTCAAGTATCGCCGCGATTATGATGAAAGTCAAAGCCACGGCTATGAGAAGCGCCTTGCCCAACTCGGCGAAGTTCTCCGCCATGAACTCGGCCTCGCCCCCGAATCTCAACTCGTACCCGGGCGGAAGCTCCAACCCCGCTATCGCCTGTCTGGCCTTCTCTATCGCCTCTCCCGCCGAGATATAACGCACATCCGCACCCACGGTCACAGCCTTGCGGCGATCCTTGCGGACGATCTCGGTCGGGCCGTCGCGCCACTGCACGTCGGCGAACTCCTTCAGAGGCACCAGCCCGTACTCGGTCATGATCGGCAGCTCCGTAACCTTGAAGATATCCTTGGCGTACTCCGGGTTTATCCTCGCCTTGATGTCGTACTCGTACCCTCCCTGGCGGAACTTGCCCGCGTCCATCCCGACCAGGTATCCGTAAACGACCTGGGACAGGGTGGTCATATTTATCCCGAACTGGGATAGACGCCAGCGGACGGGCAGGATCTGAAGCTCCGGCTTTCCCATCTCGACGTCTATCTCCGCGTCGATTATTCCGGGGACGCCCGATATTCTGCTCTTGATATCCTGCGCTATACCGTACAGGGTCTCCAGATCCTCCCCGTTGATTATTATGGAGATCGGCTTCATTCCGCCCATACCTCCACGGTACCCGCTGACCGTGCCGTCCACTCCCGGCATCGAGTTGACGAAGGGGCGCAGCTCGTCCGCCATCTCGACCGTCGACGGGCGCTCCACGCCCTTCTTGAAGTAGGCCTCGATCGACGCCTTGTGCGTCCCCTGGTTTCGGCCGGACGCTCCCACGGTGGATACCACGAACTCGACCCCCGGCAGGGCGCTCATTCTATCCTCTATCTCCTTGGCTCGTGCCTGTGTCTCCTGGACAGGGGTGTTGCATGGCAGGGAGATCTCCACCGACATAGCTCCGCTGTCGGCGTTCGGCATGAACTCCATCCCCAGAAGCCCTCCTGCCTTGAAGACACCGAAAGTGAGGGCGAGGAAGAGGAGCACTGTCGCTAGCGGCCTGCGCAGGGCAGCCTTCAGAAGGAAGAGGAAGAGTCCCTCGAAGCCACTGTAGACCCAGTCCCACCATCCGCACAGTATTTGCCCGATGCGCGGAATTCCGGAATCCGGCTTGAAGCGGGCGGCCATCGACGGGGTGAGGGTCAGGGACACCCACAGAGAGAAAAGAGTGGCGTATACGATCGTCATGGCGTACTGGACCAGGAACTGCCCTGCGATTCCGCTCATTATCGCCACTGGCAGGAAGACGCCAAGGTTGGTCGCGGTGCCCGCGATGACGGAGAGCGAAATCTCCGCCGTCCCCCTCTCCGCTGCCTCCTCCGGCGAGTACCCCATGTCCCTGTACCTGAATATGTTCTCGATTATCAGGATGGCGTTGTTGACCAGCACTCCCATCGAGATGGCCAGCCCTAGGGAGCTCATTATGTTCATCGAGTACCCGTGCATGACCATTGGGGTGAAAGTCGCAAGGAGGGCCACCGGCATCGCGATGGCCACTATGAAGGTGGCCGAAAAGCGCTTGAGGAAGAGGTAGAGCACCAGCGAAGTCAGGAGAATGCCGACACCCATGTCGCGAAGTACGTTCGTGACTGTCGACTCCACGAACAGGGAGTCATCGTAGGCTATCTCGGCGGAGAAGTCGGGCATCGTCTTGAGCAGCTTGTCCAGCTCTTTCCTGAGCAGCTTGCCTGCCTTCACGACGTCGGAGTTCGGCCTCGCGCTTACGCGCAGCTGCACAACCGACTGGCCGTTCACGCGCGCGATCGAGCGCACGTCCTCCTCCGCGTCCACAATGCGACCCAGGTCGCGCAGGCGGACCGGGTTGCCGGACGGAGTGGGAATCATGATGTTCTCAAGATCCTCGACCTTGTCGAACTCGCCGACGAGGCGAAGCCACGTCTCGTCCTTCTCCTGGGTGATATATCCCGACGGATTGGTCACATTGTTCGCCGCGACCACCGCTGCCAGGGTCTGGATGTTGACCCTGTGCTCGCTGAGCGAGACCGGGTCGAGCAGGATACGTATCTGGCGAACACGACCTCCCGTGACGTCTGCGCGCCCCACCCCCTCTACCCTCGACAGGATGGGGACGATGGTGTCCTCTATAACTTTTCGGGCGTCTTTCTCCGGCAGATTGCTGGTGAAGGAAGCTATCAGGAAGGGGAAGGCGTTTATGTCGACCTTGGCGAAGATGGGCTCCTCCACGGCGGTCGGCAGCTTGTACCTCGCCACCTTCACCTTGTTGGAAATGTCGACCAGCGCCAGGTCTACGTCGACCTCCACCTTCATCTCCAGCAGCACCAAGGACATGCCTTCCGCAGAGTAGCTGGTGATCTTGTCCAGCCCCTCGAGGTCGGCGATCGCGTCCTCGATGGGCTTGGTGACCAGCCTCTCTATCTCGTTGGGGCTGGCCCCCCTGTAGACCGCCCGGACCAGGACTATGGGGATGTCAACCTTGGGAAGCAGTGCCACCGGTATCTTGTTGTAGCTGCTGATGCCAAGCAGCAGGAACACGAAGACCATCGCCCAGGTGAACACCGGGCGCTTGATGCTGAAGCGGATCAGGCCTCTCATGACTGCTTTTCGACCCCGTCCCCGGTTCCGTCCAGAGGCTTATCTCCCGTCGGCCCGTCATCCGCGATCTTCACAAGCGCTCCGTCGGAGAGCATGTTCCTACCCCTGATCACGAGGAGATCTCCCTCGTCAAGGCCCTCCAGTACTGCAACGGCGCCGTTCTGTCCTTCGCCTGCGACGATCTCCCTGAGCTTGGCCCTGCCGTCCTCGACCACGTAGACGGTGGCCCTGTCCTCCCTCCTCTGAACCACGTCGGAGGGGATGACGACGAGGTCCTTCTGCTTCTCGACCAAGAACCTGGCCTCTAGGTGAGTCCCCGGAAGCACCTCCAGCCCGTTCAGCCCTACCACCACCGCATACAAACCGGATCCAGGAGCGGCCTCCGGACTTATCCTCCTGATGGTCCCCATGGAGGACGCGCCGTCCGAGACGACCTCCACCGGCGTCTCCGGCGTCAGGCTCATTATGTCCCTGCGGGAGACCATGATCTCCGCCTCGAGGTCCTTGAGGTCTATGATCGTGAGCAGAGGCTTGTTCTCGCTCGCTACCTCGCCCGGCTCTATCGCTCGGGAGGCTATGATGCCATCTATGCTCGCCTTGAGCTGAGTGCGCGAGAGGGTCGACCGGGAAGCCTGAAGTCTGGCCTGCTCCCCCTTCATTCGAGAGTGAGCCTGCTCCACCTGGGCCTGGGAGACACCGCCCGACTTCTGAAGCTCCGAAAGACGCTTGTACTCCCTGACAGAATCCTCGTAGCTGGAGCGAAGAGCGGCCTCCTGAGCCCGCTGGTCCTGAGAGGAGAGGGTCAGCAGCACCTGCCCCGCCTTGACCCTGTCGCCTATCTTGACATGCACCTCCTGCAC
>JAAYLU010000068.1 GCA_012521675.1 Synergistaceae bacterium
CGGTAGTGGAGGGCGAAGTTTACCCCGGAGAAGAACATGAAGAGGGTTATCACCCAGTCGAAGTAGGCGGAATCGTAGTGTCCGATGCTGCGGTTAAGAGGCGACAGACCCCCGGTCGCAATCGTGCTGAAGGCGTGGCTTAGAGAGTCGAACCCGCTCATGCCGCCTATAAAAAGCAGCGCGGCGGCGGCGACCGTCATCAGTACGTAGATCCCCCACAGGCGCAGTGCCATCTGGTGCAGCCTGGGCGTCATCTTCTCGACCGCGAACCCCGGGACCTCGGCCCTGAAGAGGTTTATGCCCCCCACGCCGAGAAAGGGGAGCACGGCCAGCCCCAGGACGATTATCCCCATTCCCCCCACCCAGTGAGTGAGCCCCCTCCAGAAGAGAAGCCCCCTCGGGTGCATCTCTATGTCCGGAAGGATTGACGCCCCGGTTGTGGTGAAGCCGGACATTGCCTCGAAGAAGGCGTCTCCGAAGGTGGGGACCATCCCGTGCAGGTAGTACGGCAGAGCCCCGATCGCGGACGCGGCTATCCAGGATAGCGAGACGACCGCGAAAGCGTCCTTCGCGCTCACTCTTCCGTACCCCCTGTGCCTGCGTCCGGCCGCGTAGAGCAGCCCCGACGCGCACAGCCCGATCAGGATCGACTGGATTATGGCGACGTCGTCCCCGCTGCCGTCGCGCCACGACCAGGCCAGGGGCCAAAGCATCGACATGGAGACGATCGCGGTGATGAGGGAGAGCATCTTCGCCACGAGCCACGGGTTCACGGAGCGCGCCTCCCCGTATAGCGAGCCGGGCGAGCGATGCTCGACAGAGCCTTCATCCCGGCCCTACCTCCTCCACGTCCCCGGCATGAAGAGCAGCAGCACCGTGTACAGTTCAAGCCGTCCGAGCAGCATCAAGGCCGAGAATCCCCACTTCGCCGCCCGGGGCACGACCGAGTAGTTCTCCATCGGCCCTAACGAACCCAGGGCAGGGCCGACGTTTCCAAGCGTCGACGCCGTCCCTGTCACGGCTGTGGTGAAGTCCAGCCCCGTCAGGGTCATGAAGAAAGTCCCGCAGGTGAAGACCGTCATGTAAAGAATGAAGAACGAGGTCACCGAGGAGATGGCCTCCTCCTTGACCGGTTTGCCGCCGACCTTGATGTGCACGACTGCCCTCGGGTGCAGCAGCTCCTGCATCCCGGCGCGCATGTGACGCCAAAGCACGATAAGCCTGATGGTCTTGATGCCGCCGCCGGTGGAGCCTGCGCAACCGCCGGCGAACATCAGGAAGAAGAGCAGCATCCTGACGAAGGAGGGCCACAGCTCGTAGTCGGCGGTTATGAAGCCGGTGGTGGTGATCACGCTCACGACCTGGAACGCCCCGCGCCGTACGGCCTCCGTCGCCGAGGGGAAGACACCGGCGCGCATCAGCTCCGCGCTGACGGCGACGGTCGAGGCGAGCACGATCCCGGCGTAGACGCGGAACTCGTCGTTCTTAAAGAAGGCGGAGAGGTCGCCCCTTAAAAAACGGTAGTGCAGAACGAAGTTCGCACCCGCGAGGAACATGAATGCGGCGGTCACCCACTCGAAGTAGGCGGAGCCGTACTGGCCCAGGCTCTGGTTCAAAGTGGAGAACCCGCCCGTCGCCACCGTCCCGAAGGAGTGGACCAACGCGTCGAAGGCGCTCATGCCACCGAGCGAAAGAAGCGCTGCCTGAGCCGCGGTCAGCAGCGCGTAGACCCCCCACAGGCGGGCGGCCGTCTCCCTTATCCTGGGCGTCATCTTCTCCTTCGATGGCCCGGGGACCTCGGCCCTGAACATCTCCATGC
>JAAYLU010000069.1 GCA_012521675.1 Synergistaceae bacterium
AGCAGGAGCGCCTTCTCGGCGGGCCGGGACGAGGGCGTCCTCGGCGCCGACGACTGGACGGTGGCCCAGTGTCCGACATGCGAGTCCTCCCTGGAGGAGATGATGGACGACCTCTACCTTGGAGAAAACTCCCAGGACGCGGCGTACAGGTGGCGAAAACCCGGTTCGCTGGGCAGGGTGCTGGTCTACGGCGATTATGACGCGGACGGGGCGTCCTCCACGGCGCTGGCCCTCGAGCTTTGTCGCGGCAGGGCGAAGCAGGCGAGGTTTTTCATCCCGCACCGCCACGAGCACGGGTACGGACTTCACGAGCACATACTGGACAGGCTCGTCCAAGTAGGTTGGGACACCCTCATAGTCGTGGACTGCGGGACTAAGGACTACGACCTGCTCGAGAGGGTCGCCCGTTCCGGGATGAACGTCTTCGTCTTCGACCATCACCTGCCCGATCCGGAAAAACCCCTGCATTCCAGCGTAGTGAACCCTCACGCGGGAGGTGGCGACGGCGAGGGGGTTCGCGATGGACGCGCCCTCTGCGCCACCGGCGTCCTGTGGGCGTGGGCCTGGAAGCACGGGCTGCTGCCGAGGGAGAGGCTGCTCAAGATGCTGGATCTGGTCGCCCTCGCCACAATAGCCGACTGCATGCCCCTGACGCAGCTCAACCGGGCCCTCGTGCGCAGGGGGATGGACTCTCTGTCCCACTCCCCGCGACCGGGGCTCGCGAAGCTCTTCAACAGGCTGAGGATAGAGACTTCGGGCGGTGCCCTGAACGAGGAGACCCTCTCGATGAAAATCATCCCGTGCATCAACGCCGCGGGCAGGATGGAGGTCGCGGACACGGCGGTGGAGGTCCTGCTCGGCGCGGCCGGAATGGATGAATCAGTGGACATGTTGATATCGCTGAACAGGAAGAGGCAGTCTCTCTCCATGCAGATAACGGAGGACGCCGCCGAAAGGATGGTTGCCGGGGCCGCCAACGTGATACTCGGCGAGTCTTGGCCGGTAGGGGTGCTCAGCGGCGTGGCCAGCAGGATATGCAGCAGCACCGGGACACCCGTCGCTCTCGCGGCGCCCGTCAGAACGGGAATCCGGGGCACCCTGCGCGTGCCGGACGGCGGGGACGCCGTAGGGGTGCTTGAGTCCCTTTCCTCGATGCTGGATGCCTGGGGCGGGCACAGGTATGCTGCCGGATTCTCCGTATCCCGGGAGAACTGGAGCCTCGTGGAGCGGGATCTGCAGAGGGCGCTGGCCTCCATGAAGATAGAAGAGCCTACGGTCTCCGCGATCGCCATGGACCCGGGGAAGATATCGATAGACGACTGGAAGGAGGCCTGCAGGCTGGGCCCCTTCGGAAACGGCAACCCCTCTCCCCTGTTCTTCCTGCGTCGCGCAGGGGCGGAGCGCATGTTGCCGCTGGGGAGGGACGGAAAACACTTGCAGATAGAGGCGGCGGGGGTTCGCCTGCTGGCGTTCTACGGGGAGAGTGACAGGGAGGCGCTGGCTGGAGCCGACGGATGGGTTTACCGTCCACGGCTGGACTGCTGGCGCGGGGAGGAGAGACTTCAGTACATTGTGGACTTCGCGGTCGTATAGTACCCGTTCCCGCGGACGGCGAAGCCGGGGGAAAGAATGGACCCGGTAAAGCTCTCCGAGGGAAGAATAGAGAAGATGACTCGCCCGGAGCAGCCCGAGGGCGATCTCTCCGCCGTGCCCGAGTATTCTCGGACCCTTGACAGGAAGGCCTCGGGGAAGCTGCGGGACAGCTACATCGGCCGTATCCCGGAGGAGGAGCGGGCGATCTCCGTCAAGTTCGCCTGGCACGAGTTCTGGTCCAAGGTCGTGTCCTACCTCGACAAGGAGGAGCTGATGCAGCTGGGCGAGGCTCTGGTCATGGCCGGAGCTGCCCACAGGGAGCAGCGCCGCTCCACCGGGGATCCGTACATCGTCCACACGATAAACGTCGCGTCCATACTGGCCGACATGCAGCTCGACAGCGTCACCCTCACGGCAGCCCTGCTTCACGACGTGCTTGAGGACACGGAGGTCACCATGGACAAGCTCTCGGCCGCGTTCGGCCCGTCGGTGGCCACCCTCGTCGACGGGGTCACCAAGCTGGGCAAGCTTCCCTTCAAGACCTTCGAGGACTACCAGGCGGAAAACCTTCGCAAGATGTTTGTCGTCATGGCCAAGGACATACGGGTGGTCCTGATAAAGCTGGCCGACCGGCTGCACAACATGCGTACACTGGGAGCGCTGCGCAAGGACAAGCAGATGCGCATCGCCAGGGAGACGCTGGAGATCTACGCGCCGCTGGCTCATAGACTGGGAATATACCAGGTGAAGCGCGGCCTCGAAGACCTGGCCTTCAAGTACGCCGACCCTGAGATGTACTACGAGATAAGGCGCAGGGTCAGGAAGAAGCTCCCGGAGAGGGAGACTGTCATCAAGAAGGCCCTTGCGATCCTCTCCGCACGGCTCGAGGAGGAGGGGATCCGCTGCAAGGTCAAGGGGAGGGCCAAGCACTTCTACAGCATCTACGAGAAGATGAACCGTAAAAAGCTGCCCGTCGAGCAGCTCTACGACCTGCTCGCGCTCAGGGTGCTGGTCGAAGACATAGCCGCCTGCTACACCGTGCTGGGGATTGTGCACACGATATGGAAGCCCATTCCGGGCCAGTTCGACGACTACATAGCCAACCCCAAGACGAACATGTACCAGTCTCTGCACACCACGGTGGTCGGCCCCGACGGAGAGCAGCTCGAGGTGCAGATACGCACTTGGGAGATGAACTCCCTGGCCGAGTACGGAATAGCGGCTCACTGGCGCTACAAGGAGGGTGAGGGAAAGGGATCGCTCGACGACCTGGATGCCAAGCTGAACTGGATACGCCAGGCCATCGAGGCCGACCACGACGGCGCCGACCCGTCGGAGTTCCTGGAGCGCCTCAAGGACGACGTGCTGTCGAGCGACGTCTTCGTCTTCACGCCCCAGGGCGAGGTGGTCTCGCTGCCCAAGGGATCCACGCCGCTGGACTTTGCCTTTGCCATACACACGCAGGTGGGGACCAGGTGCGTCGGGGCGATGGTCAACAACCGCATCGTGGCCATGGGGTACGAGCTTCAGAACGGCGACATAGTAAAGATAATCACCTCCCCCCAGGGCACTCCGTCGCGCGACTGGCTGAAGATAGCGCGCAGCGGCAAGGCCAGGAGCAAGATCCGGGCCTGGTTCCGGGCCATCGAGAAGTCCGAGAGGATGGAGAAGACCCAGAGGGGCAGGGATCTGCTGGAGCGAGAGCTGAAGAGGCGGGGCACGCCCGAGTACGAGGACTTCGACGAGATCATCCAGATGTTGAACAGGCTGGCCCGCGACACGTCGTACTCGAATGGAGAAGAGCTGCTCGCTGCCATAGGGTCGGGACATCAAGGAGTGTCGCTCATAGCGCAGCGATTGGCCGAACAGACAGCCCGGGATGCCGCGCCCATCGTTCAGCCGCTGACAGCCCCGGAACCGGAGAGGCACGTCTCTTTCTCAGGAGGCAAGGGAGACTCCGACGTAGTGGTAGAGGGGGCGGAGGGAGTGCAGGTCTCGCTGGCCAAATGCTGCGAGCCGGTGCCCGGCGACCCGATAATGGGCTTCTCCACTAGGACCAGGGGGATCACGGTCCACAGGGCCGACTGTGAAAACGTGAAGAACGCCAGGGAGGAGAGGCGGGTGAACGTCTCCTGGGGCAATACTAAAAACCGCAAGTTCTCCGCCCGCCTGAAGGTGGAGGCAATCGACAGGAGCGGCCTCTTCGGGGACGTGGTCCAGGCCATAGCCGCCGGCGACGGCACGGTGACGGGGATAAAGGCCGGCGTCGTGGGAGGCAACATGGCGAGGATGAAGATGGAGCTGCGCGTCAAGGACCTTGAACACCTGTACAACATAGTGGCCAGGCTGAACTCGGTCAAGGGCATGATCCAGGTGACACGGGGGTGAAGATCGAAGATGAGAGCGGTGGTACAGAGAGTCTCCTCCGCCAGGGTGCTGGTGGAGGGGGAGACGAGCGGCTCGATCCCGGGGGGTTTGTGCGTCCTGCTGGCAGTCTCCGACTCCGACGGAGAGAAAGAGGTCGACTGGATGGCTGACAAGATCGTCAACCTGCGTATATTCCAGGACGACGAGGGCAAGATGAACAGGTCCCTGCTGGAGACGGGGGGAGACCTGCTGGCCGTGTCGCAGTTCACACTCTACGGGGACTGTCGCAAGGGGCGGCGTCCCTCGTTCGTCGGAGCGGGGGACCCGGAACATGCGGACAGGCTGTTCGAGAAGTTCAAGAAGGCCGTCGAAACCAGGGGTGTGCGCGTCGAGAGCGGCGTTTTCGGGGCGCACATGCTGGTCGAGATAGCAAACGACGGCCCGGTGACCCTGATAATAGACAGCTGATCCCGCACCCGGCGGGAGTGAAAGGACAAATGCCCTATGAACTACAGGAAGTTTCTTTTAGGACCTCTTCAGACCAACTCCTACCTGGTGTGGGACGACTCGGGCAACGGGTTCATGGTCGATCCGGCGGGCGACGCGACCGAGGTGTTCGAATTCGCCGGGGCCAAAGGCATTGCGATCGGAACAATTCTGCTTACACACGGACACCCCGACCACGTAGGCGGTCTGCACTCAGTGCTTGAAAGGGCCGAGGCCCGAGTCTACATCAGCGAGGGAGATGCGCAGATGCTTCGCTTCCCCGATCAGAGGACCATGCGCCGGCTGGGCTACGACTTCAAGGGCTTCGAAGATTATTCCGTCCTGCACGACGGGGACGTACTGTCGGTGGGGGGTATTACGGTAAGGGTGATAGGAACGCCCGGTCATACACCGGGCAGCGTCTGCTTTCTGGCCTCGCCGGGAGGTTCCGAGGAAATGGGAATCCTGTTGTCCGGGGACACCCTGTTCGCCGGCAGCGTGGGGCGCACCGACCTCTCCGGCGGCGACTCTGGCCAGCTGCGAAGGTCGTTGATGCTGCTCTCGTCCCTTCCAGATCATACTCCAGTACTGCCCGGTCACGGCCCATCGACTACAATAGGGACGGAGCGCAGGCACAACCCCTTCTGGCCGGAGGAGTGGGCGTGAGGCTCTCCTCACTTCCCGCCGAGGAGAGGCCGAGGGAGAGGCTTCGCCGGAGGGGAGCGGCGTCCCTGTCCGTCCCTGAGCTGCTCGCGATCCTGCTGAGGACCGGCAGCAGGGGGAAGGACGTGCTCGAGCTGTCCGCGGACGTGCTGGGCAAGTTTGGCGACCTGAGGGGATTGGCCAAGGCGTCGGACGAGGAGATGATGGAGCTCCCGGGACTGGGAGATGCAAAGGCATGCGTACTGCTGGCCGCGATGGAGCTCGCGAAGCGTCTCTCCTGCCAGCGGGACGAGACGACCGCCTCCGAGGGGTGGAGGGCGAGAGTGGAGAGGCTGGCGGGCGAGCTGGCCGACGAGGAGAGGGAGTTCATATTCGCCATACACACCAGGAGAAACGGCTCGGTGATCCAGGAGGACAGATTGTCCTTCGGGGGGGCGGAAGGGGCCTTTCTTGATGTAAAATATCTCCTCAGGAGGTGTGTGAGGCTCAACTCTCACGGACTGATCCTTGTGCACAATCATCCGGACGGGTCGCTCCAACCGAGCGTCGATGATATCAAGCTCACGGATTTCCTGTCTCGAAGGACGCAGATTCTGGGCATCGACCTGTTAGGGCATTTTGTCGTGGCGAACGGCGAGAGCAGACGCATCTCTCTGGCCGGGGAGCCTTGGAAAGCGGGGATGGATGCAGGTGTTTAAATTTTTTTCAGGTGTATTCGGAGGCGATATCGGAATAGACCTCGGGACCGCCAACATCATCGTGTACGTCAAGGGGAAGGGCGTGGTCATCAACGAGCCGTCGGCGGTGGCTATCCGCAAGCGTCCCAAGGGCGGCGCGACAGAGGTCATAGCGGTGGGCCGCGAGGCCAAGGCCATGGCGGGCAAGACCCCTGGAGGAGTTTTCACCATATGGCCAATGCAGGACGGGGTGATAGCCAACTTCGAGATGACGGAGGAGCTGATCAGGCACTGCCTGAGGAAGGCCAACGGCGGAAAGTCGTTCGTGTCTCATCCCAGGGTCGTCATCTCCGTGCCTGCGGAGGTCACCGAGGTGGAGCGGAAGGCCGTTATCGACGCCACTCTCGGTGCCGGCGCCAAGGAGGCCTACGTGATAGAGGAGCCGGTCGCCGCCGCCCTTGGCGTCGGCCTGCCGATACAGGAGCCCAGGGGGAGCATGATACTCGACATCGGCGGAGGCACGAGCGAGGCGGGTGTGCTGTCGCTTGGAGGAATAGTGGTGACCAACTCTCTCCGCGCCGCCGGCAAGGAGATGGACAACGCCATAGTTGCGATGCTTCGCCAGCGCTACGCCCTCCTCATCGGGGAGACGACCGCGGAGGAGGTCAAGATCGCAATCGGCTCCGCCCTCCCCCTGGACAAGGAGCTGGAGATGGCGGTGAAGGGGCGCGACCTGGCCGACGGCCTGCCGAAGGCCGACATAGTGACCTCCGTCGAGGTGCGAGAGGCGCTCGAGCCCATCCTCCTCAGGATCGAGGACATGGTGAAGGTCGCGCTCGAACAGACCCCCCCGGAGCTGGCCAAGGACATAGTCGACCAGGGGATCTTCCTTTCGGGCGGAGTGTCCCTGCTGCGCGGGCTTTCGGAGAGGCTCTCCAGGGCGATGAACACCCCCGTGGTGGTGGCGGAGGATGCGCTCTTCGCGGTCGCAAGGGGAGTGGGGAAGATCCTTGAGAACCTCGGGGACATGAGAAAGGTGCTCCTCTCCGTGGAGAAGGGTTCGAAGTAGCCTCCGTCCCCTGAAGTGCGGAGCGCCCCGTCATGACCGACAAGCGCAGCGAAAGAGAGTGGATTCACGGGCTTTTGGCCGTGGCCGCCAGCCTCCTGCTATTGGCTGCCGCTCCAAGGCGGGAGCTGTTCAGAGGTGCGGTTGACCTGGTAGGCGAGGCCCTTAGATATCCCGAGTACCCGGCAGTCCTCATCGAGAGAACGGCCAGGGAGTTCGCCGTGTGGTTCGTGGACAGGGGAGAACTGCAGGACCGCATGAACTCCCTGAGGGCGGAGAACGAGCGGCTCAGGCTGGTATGGTCGATGGAGACGGCCGAAGGCCTGAGGACCGAGCTTGACGGCTTCGCGCACTTCGCCCGAATCACGGTCAGGGAGCCTCTCTCCTGGTGGTCGGAGGTCAGGATCAACAAGGGATACAAGGATGGGGTCGTCGTCGGGGCGCCGGCTCTTCAGAACGGCTTCCTCGCCGGCAGGGTCGGCTCGGCGGAGGGACGTTACGCGTGGGTCGAGCTTCTGTCCTCCTCGACCCTCATGATTCCCGTGGTGGTGGAGGAGACCAGGGATCTGGGCGTGGTCGCGGGTGACGGGGAGGGGGGGGTGTGGCTGCTCTACATCCCCGAGAACAGGGTCCTGAGGGGTGGTCTGCACATAAGCACGGCCATGGTCAGCGAGGCCCTGCCGCCGGGCATCCCGCTGGGAGTTCTCTCCGACGAGCGGCGGGAGACGAACGACGGATACTCGGCGTGGCGCGTCCTGCCCGGCGCGTCCCTGTCCCAGCTCTACGCGCTCGAGATCCTGCACCCGTCCTCCTCGGAAGGGAAGGAAGACCCGTGATCTACCTGTTCTCCTGGTACATGCAGGATTTTCTGTGGATCCTGAGCTCCGGAAAAGTTCTAGTGCCGGAGGTCTTTCTGCTCACCCTCGTCTTCCTGTCTCTCTACAGCTCCGAGGACGGGGTGCGCACCGTATGGGCCGCGTTCCTGGGGGGGGTTTTATGGGACCTAAGGTGGACCGGTTTTCCGGGAATCACCTCGCTTTTCTACGTTACCACCATAATGGTTGTCCGCTGGCTGTGGTACTCGCTACCGGTGTCCGGAAGGACGATTTCCCTCTTCGGGCTGCTCCTTTGGGCCGCGAACATGCCTGTGGCCATCGGAAGGATCTACCTCTGGGGAGCCAGGGGACTGTCGATACTGCAGGCGTACCTCATCCAGCAGAGCCACATAGTGCCACTGGTCCTTCTGGGGTGCGCCGCCTACGCATGGAGGCTTAAGAACCGGGATGTCTGACCAGCGCTCTCTCATCAACCGCAGGCTCCTCTGCTGGAGATGGTTTCTACTCTTCATACTCCTCGTCCTAGTGGGATGGCTGTACTATTTCCAGATCGTGAAAGTCGACACCTACGTCCGCCTGGGCGCCAACAACAGGCTCAGGTTCATCCGCTACGCGCCCATAAGGGGCGAGATAGTCGACCGCAACGGGGTCCCGGTTGCCGCGAACGTAACGACATTCGACATAATGGGCTACCCGCTGGACATAGAGAAGGACGGTATGATAGAAAGGCTGTCCCTTCTGCTGATGCGCCACGGCATCCCCCTGACGGACCGGGACCTTTACAAGGAGATCAAACGGCAGTCGTGGGCCCCTTACAGGGTGGTCAGGGTGGTGTCGGGCATCACCCTCGCCCAGATGGCGGAGCTGGTTGCCGACCCGGAGTTCCCCAGGCAGCTCTTCCCCATCCCCGTGCTTAGGAGGACTTATCCGGCCGGGGGGGTCGCCGCGAACGTGACCGGGTTCGTCGGCGAGATCAGCGAGAGCGAGCTTCGCCTGCTGGAGAGCAAGGGGTACGTAGGTGGGGACCATATAGGAAAGTCGGGCATAGAGAAGCAGTACGAGGAGATACTTCGCGGAAAGCCGGGTGGGGAGTCCGTGGAGGTCGACTCCAAGGGGCGCAAGATCAGGAGGATCGACTCCTACCTCGCCGGGCGCGGAGAGGACCTTAAACTCACGCTCGACCTCGGTGCCCAGAGGCTCGCGACCGAACTGCTGAAGGACAGGCGCGGGGCGATGGTGGTGATGGACGTCCATGACGGGGACGTGCTGGTGCTGGTCTCCTCCCCGTCCTACGACAACAACCCCCTCTCGTGGGGAGTGTCGTCCACCGAGTGGAACGCCCTGCTCAACGACTCTCAGAAGCCCATGCTCGATAGGAGTATAGCAGGTCTGTATCCGCCAGCGTCGACCTTCAAGGCGCTCGTGGGGCTTGCGGCCCTGGCCGAGAAGGAGGTCTCCTCCTCCACTCTCTTCTCCTGCAGCGGCGCATTTCCCCTGGGGAACAGGGTCTTCCGCTGCTGGAGGCGGACGGGGCACGGGAGGATGAACCTGGTGACCGCGCTTCAGTATTCGTGCGACATATACTTCTACCAGGTGGGCCTTAAGGTCGGGATAACAAAACTGCTGAAATGGGCCGACATGCTGGGGCTTGGAAAGCCCACCGGGATCGACCTCCCGGGCGAGGCGTCCGGCGTGATCGCAGGCCCGGAGTGGAAGAAGGCGCGCCTGAAAGAGTCATGGTACAAGGGAGACACGGTGAACTACTCCATAGGACAGGGCTTTCTGCTGACGACCCCGCTGCAGCTGGCCACCCTGTACGCCGCCATCGCCAACGGCGGCAAGGTGGTCCGACCGAGGCTGGCGGAGAGGGCGCCGAAGCAGTCGGTTGACCTGAACATAGACCAGGAGCACCTAAAGATAATCCGCAAGGGGCTGGACTTCGTAGTCCGAAGGGGCACGGCCCAGCGGGCGGGGAGCTTCGGGATAACGGTGGCCGGAAAGACCGGCACCGCGCAGAATGCCCACGGGGCGGACCACGCTCTCTTCGTCGGGTACGCGCCGATGGACGACCCGAAATACGTGGGCGTGGCTATGCTGGAGGCGGGGCTTCACGGAGGGTCGGTGGCCTCACCCATGGTGGGAGAGATGCTCTCCTATCTCCTGGTTCCTTCGTCCAGGGTTAAGCAGCCCTGAGTTCTCTATTGACCGGGGCGTTTTGTACCTTTTTTCTACCAGCGGTCAGTTGCCGTTATAATGACTTCCGGAGGAGGAGATCGAGTGACGGAAAACATGCAATCCCTTGAGGGCCGGAACGGCTCGCCGGAAAGGGAAGAACGGTCCGGGATCGTGCTGAAGGGCGCGGGATACGGGGTCCGCATGATCCTGCCCGAGGAGATGTCCGACGAAGAGCTGTTCGATGAGCTTCTCCGCTTCTCCGGGGACGCCGCGCGCCTTGCCCGCGACATAGGAGTGGTCCTGGACCTGCAGGGGAGAAGCCTCGGACGTCCCTTTTTACTGAGGCTTCTATCCGAGTTCGTCTGGACGGGGGAGATCCGCGTCCTCTCATGGATGTCGTACAACGCCGATACGCTCGATCTTCTCAGGGCCTCCGGCTTCATCACCGAGGAGCCGGGGTCTGAGAGGCCCGAGCGCAGGACGGTCGGCACCGGGTCCTTGGTGCTGATGCAGTCGCTCAGGTCGGGCCAGAGGGTGGAGCACGACGGAGACGTGGTGCTCCTCGGGCATATGAACGAGGGGGCGGAGATCTGCTCCTCGGGCAACGTCTTCGTCCGCGGCAGGCTGAAAGGAGTGGTTCACGCGGGAATGCACGGAGGCCAGTTCTGCATCTCGGCAGGCCAGTTCGAGGCCAAGCAGCTTCGCCTCGGCGGAAAACTCTGCTCCACTCTGGGCAGCGACATGGAGTGGTGGGGCAAGTCCGTGGTCATCAGTCTTGAAAATGACTCCCTCGTAGTGAGGGAGCTGAAGTTATAACATCCGGGATTCGCCCGTGCGGGGCGAAAGAGATGGAAGGGGAGATCTGGCTGTGGATTCTCGTGTAATCGTAATAACCTCCGGAAAGGGAGGGGTGGGCAAGACCACCGCGACGTCCAATCTTTCGGTGGCCTTGGCTCGGTCCGGCCACAGGGTGGTGGCGGTCGACGGGGACATCGGACTCAGGAACCTCGACGTGGTAATGGGGTTGGAGAACAGGGTCGTCTATAACTTCATCGACGTCATGGAGGGCAACTGCCGATTGAACCAGGCCCTCGTCAGGGACAAGCGAGTCGACAACCTCTTCCTCCTCCCGGCCGCGCAGACGCGCACCAAGGACGCCGTCTCGGCGGAGCAGATGGAGCAGCTCTGCGATCTCCTCAGGGACGAGTTCGAGTACGTGCTGATCGACAGCCCGGCGGGCATAGAGAGCGGCTTCCGCAACGCGGTGGCCGGGGCTGACGAGGCCATAGTCATAGCGACGCCCGAGGTCTCATCGGTCCGGGACGCGGACAGAATCATCGGCCTGCTTGAGTCCATGGGCAAGGCCCCCATACGCCTTGTCGTAAACAGGCTGAGGGCCAACATGGTGCTGGAGGGAGAGATGCTTGACGTGACCGACGTGCTGGACATCCTCGCCATAGGCCTTGTCGGGGTCGTCCCGGAGGACGACAGCGTCGTCAAGTCGGCCAACCGGGGCGAACCGCTCACCTTTTCGGACAGCTCGCCCGCTGCCAAAGCCTTCCAGAGGATAGCGGCGCGTCTCACAGGACAGGAGATCCCCTTCCCGAAGTTCGAGGAGGAGAGCGGCAGGGGCCTGTTGGCCGGAATACGAAGGTTCTTCGGGATGAAAGACTGACGGAAAAGAGGTATTCATTATGGGCTTCTTCAAGAAACTATTCGGCTCGACAGGCTCGAAATCAATAGCGAAAGAGCGGCTCCAGATAGTACTGATCCATGACAGGTCGGACATCTCGCCCGAGATGCTGGATGGGCTTCGCAGGGACATGATCGCCGTGATAACCAGGTACATGGACATCGACACATCGCGCATAGAGATGGACTTCGACAGGGCGGACAGGTCTGTGGCCTTCGTCGCCAACATCCCTGTCATCAGGATAAAGCGCGGCGTCGTGCCGGCGAGGAACGGGGAGCTGCTGTAAATCGGTCGGCGAAGGCGGACCGCTATTTAACAAGTATTGACCGGGGGAGATCATGGAGGAGAACATTCGCACTTTCCACGAGAAGCTGACCGGGCTGGACAAGATCCAGCTCATCCCGGCGGTGGTGCTCTTCTGCCTCGGAGTGGTATCCATCTTCAGTGCGGGCGCCGGGTTCGAGGGCAAGGGTAGCTCTTTCGCCGCGAGACAGCTTGTATGGGGTATTCTCTCGGTCGGCGCTTTTCTGATCACGGTAAAGATAGGTCACGAGCTCTTTCTTCAGAAGGCGTACCTTCTTTACGGGGTATCCATCGCGGTGCTGCTGGTCATGATGGTCGTCGGGCTGAGCGTGAAGGGCTCTCAGCGCTGGATCGACCTCGGCCTCTTTCGCTTTCAGCCAGTGGAGTTCGTGAAGATATCCCTAGTCCTGCTGCTTGGAAAACACCTGTGCAGATACCCTCCAAAGACTTTCCCCTCCTTCCTCGGGGGATTGCTGTTGCCCGGATTGTCGGTGGTACTGGTCCTGCTGCAACCGGACGCGGGCAGTGCGATCGTGTGCTCGGTGATAATCTTTGTCGCGGTAGTCGTGGCCGGCGCACCTGCTCGTTATCCCGCGGGATTGATGCTCTCCTTGCCGATGCTTTTGCCCGTCGCCTGGCGCTTTCTGAAGGATTACCAGAAGGCCAGGATCCTCGTATTCCTGGACCCGTGGAGCGATCCGCTGGGCGCGGGGTACAACGCCATCCAGTCGCGCATCGCCGTCGGATCCGGAGGCCTGTTCGGCGCCGGGTTCATGGGAGGGGCGCAGAGCAAGCTGCGCTTCCTTCCGGAGCCTCACACCGACTTCATATTCGGCGTCTTCTCAGAGGAGTTCGGCTTCGTCGGTGCATTGATCCTGCTTCTGCTCTTCGGCCTGATCTTCTGGCGGCTGGTGGACGCGGGGCTTCGTACCAAGGACCTGCGCGCCAAGGTGATGATCGCGGGCATCTCCGCCTGGCTCTGGTTTCAAGTGGTGCAGAGCGTGGGGATGAGCATGGGGCTGCTGCCGATCACCGGCCTGCCCCTGCCCTTTGTAAGTTACGGAGGCAGCTCCCTTCTCTCGTTCTCCATGGCGCTTGGCCTTGCCCAGAGCGTTTACATATCAACCTTAAAACAATATAAATAATTATGTGCATATAACTGAAAAAAGACAGGAGGTGTCGGCTGCGCATGAGCTTCCCGATTGAGCGCAAAGGTTTCGGACCGCGCCCGGAAGCCTGCCGGGCTTTCGACCTGGAGTACGACGACGAAATGTGGCCGCTCCTCGCCGATATAAAACGCTCTTCCCGGTATGCGGGGTGCGAATACGGACAGATCCCCGCGAAAGACGGCGAAGCGGTCCGCTTTTGTCTCGCCTTCCCGGATGTCTACGAGATAGGCATGAGCTATCTCGGCTTCCAGATCCTCTACTACCTGTTGAAAGGCCTTGAGCATTCAGACGCGGACAGGGTCTACTGTCCCTGGACCGACCTAGAGGAAAAGATCAGACTCTCCGGAGGCACTCTCGCCTCGATCGAGGGTGGCGTACCGTTGAACCGCTTCGACGTGGTGGGATTCACCCTTCAGTACGAGCTGAGCTACAGCAATATACTCACGATGCTCGACCTCGGGCGCATACCGATCCTGTCGGCCGACAGGGGAGACGACGACCCGTTGGTCGCAGCCGGTGGAGTCGGGGCGTTCGCCCCCGAGCCGCTGGCGCCCTTCATCGACTTCTTCTGCGTAGGAGACGGAGAGGTGCTGTTGCCTAAGGTGACAGACGTCCTGTTCAAGGCCAGGGGGCGCTCGCGGGAGTATAAGCTAGCCTCTCTCGCCGGGATCGGGGGGATCTACGTCCCCTCCCTTGTGGAGTGTGAGTACGGCCCTGGCGGAGTCTCATTCCGCCCGCGGCGAGGCGGCGGCCTGTCCCTTCCCGTCCGTCGCGCCTCGGTCGAGTCCATGGACGAAGCCTTCCTGCCGGAGATGCTCCTGGTGCCGTCAGCCGGGATAGTCCACGACAGGGTAACGGTCGAGATCTTTCGCGGATGCGCCAGGGGATGCAGGTTCTGCCAGGCGGGCATGGTCGGTAGACCCGTGAGAGAGCGCTCCCCCGGGCCGCTAGCCGACAGGATCGTCTCTCTTGTCGACAGGACCGGGTGGGAGGAGGTCGGCCTTCTGTCGTTGGCGTCATGCGACTATTCGGGCATAGAGGAGCTTGTCGAACGCCTGTCGCCGGAGCTGGAGTCGCGCAACGTCAAGCTCGGCCTGCCCAGCCTGCGGATGGACGCCTTCTCGGTGAATTTGGCCGCCGGTATGGGCGGGATGCGCAGGGGGGGCATAACCTTCGCGCCCGAGGCGGGAACCCAGCGCCTGCGCGACGTGATCAACAAGGGGGTCACGGAGGAGGACTTCGAGTCGGCCCTGCGCACTGCCTTCAGCCGCGGCTGGGACAGGGTGAAGCTCTACTTCATGATGGGCCTGCCCACGGAGATCTACGATGACCTGGACGGAATAGTCCGCCTCTCGCGGCTGGCATACTCCATCGGGCGCGAGTATAAAAAAAGAACACAGGTGGCCGTCTCATTGGCCGGATTCGTCCCCAAGCCGCACACTCCCTTCCAGTGGGAGGAGCAGCTCCCCGTCGAGGAGCTGCGAGAGAGAGGCAGGCACGTCAAGAATAGCCTCTCCGAGGGGAGGAGAAGGATAACCCTGAAGTATCACGAACCGGAGCAGACCTTCCTGGAGGGAGTCTTTGCCCGTGGGGACAGGCGGCTCGCCCCGGTGCTGCTTGAGGCTTGGAGGGCGGGCGCGCGTTTCGACGGATGGAGCGAGAGCTTCTCCCTCCCCACGTGGATGGAGGCCTTTGACCAGGCCGGTGTCGACCCGTACTGGTACGTCTCGCGCGACAGGCCCGAGGACGAGGGGCTGCCGTGGGATCACATACACGCGGGGGTGGACAGGGACTTCCTGTGGAGAGAGCGCCTCCGCTCACGACAGGGGATTCTTTCCCCGGACTGCCGCGTCGACGGCGAATGTTCGTACGCCGGTGAGAACTGCCAATTCTGCGGAGCGTGCTTCCGTCCCGCCGGAGCGAGCGATGGCTAGGCTTCGCCTGACATACGCCAAGAGGGGCAGGGCATGCTTCATACCTCATATCGCGATTCCGAGCGTATTCTCCAGGAGCGGACGAAGGGCCGGGGTCGAGTTCGAGCTCTCAGAGGGCTTCTCGCCTCGTCCGAGGATAAGCCTCGGGCCGGAGCTCCCCGTGGGAGTGCCTGCTCTCTGCGAACCGCTCGAGGTCCGGGTCAGGGCATTCTCGGACTATCTGATGCGCTCCTGGGACGATGCCCTGCCCCCCGGTTTCTTCTTCACCGGGTACCGATTCGTCCCCGAGAAGGACAGGGACGAGGCAAGGGCGCTGAGCAAACTGTGCGAGGCGTCGTCCTACATCCTGGGCCTCAGGGGGCCCGACCGCACCCCTCTCGCCGCGGCCCTGGAGGAAATGATGGAGGAGGGCGTCGTTCTGAACTTCCATGAGGCGGGGCGGGGGCTCTGCCGCTGCATCGTGGAGAGGCCGTCCGAGAGAGGCCCCGGGCTTCTCGTGAAGGAACTGCGGATAAGAGGTATCATAGAGGGGTGGCCTGAAATTTTCATTTTTCGCGAAGCTGTGGGAAGGCTGAGGGCCGGCAGTGTAACGCCGCTTACGCCCTCTGTCTTCTCTGTTGATTTTCTTCAAAGGGGGGGTCCGTTTGCTGAACAACTCTGATTCAAGGGAAGAACAACCGGAGGAGCAGGCATTTAAAGGCCGGCGCACGGCCGGGGCTTGCTCCCGACGGCCGCCGGAGCCGTGCGACGCCGATATAAAGATAATAGCCAATTGCATAGACCCCGAGGAGACGAGGGTCGCCATCGTCGAGGAAGGTAAACTCGCGGACCTCTTCGTCGAGCGCATGTGGGAGCGCCAGAGGACGGGGGAGATATACAAGGCCCGCGTCGAGAGCGTGCTTCCGGGAATCCACGCCGCCTTCGTCAACCTGGGGGACGGCAGGAACGCCTTCCTCTACCTGAACGACGCCAAGGGGCTGGACCTGAAGCCCAACAACGAGCTTCTCGTCCAGGTCACCAAGACGGCCAGGAAGAACAAGGGCGCGAGGGTGACCTCCCGGATCTCCCTTCCGGGCAGGTACATAGTGCTTGTGCCGGGCGGCAACGAGTCGGGCGTCTCCAAGAGGATAGTCGAAGAGGGGGAGAGAAAGCGCCTGAAGGCGATAGCCAGGGAGCTGAGGGGGGACTTCGGGATCATCGTCCGCACCGCCGCGGAGGGGGTAGACGCCGAGTCCCTGGCGCACGACGTCGAGGTTCAGCTTGCCCTGTGGCGCGAGATCGAGCACGCCGGCGGGACGCAGAACGCCCCGTGCCTCCTGTTCAAGGACCTGGGGCTGCTCGGAAGGATACTCCGCGACGAGCTGAACGAGCAAGTCTCGGAGATCATAGTGGACGGCGAGGAGGAATACGAGAACGTCCGGAGCTATCTGCCCGGGCTGTGCGGCGGGGATCCACCGGACCTGTCGCTCTACAGGGGAGCCGTCCCCCTGTTCGAGTACTACGGGGTAGAGAAGGAGATAGAAGCCTCACTCGAGCGGAAGGTATGGCTCGACTCCGGGGCTTACCTGGTGATAGACCACACGGAGGCCCTGACTGTCATAGACGTGAACACGGGGAAGTACGTGGGCAAAACCGACCTTCGCCACACGGTGCTGGACGCCAACTTGGAGGCTGCGTCGGAGATAGCCAGGCAGCTCCGGCTTAGGGCGATCGGGGGCATCGTGGTGATCGACTTCATCGACATGGATTTCGAGGAGGATCGGTCACGCCTGCTGAGAAGGCTCGAGGAGGTCTTCCAGGCCGACAGGTATCGAGCCAGGGTCTTCGGTGTCTCGCAGCTCGGCCTCGTAGAGATAACGAGAAAGCGTGCCAGGCCGGACATACGCTCCACTCTCACCCGAAGCTGTCCCGAGTGCGGGGGGGTGGGATGGGTCTTCCGCGAGGACACCATCGCGATGACCATAAAGCGTTTTCTGAGAAAGGTCTCGATCGCCAACAGATCCGAGGCCATCCTGCTGGAGACCAATGCCACCGTCGCCAGGCACGTGTTCGAGACCTACCTCCCCATGTGGGAGAACGAGCTGGGGCTCAGGCTCTTCATAGCCGCCGTGCCGGAATACCCCTGGAGCAAGTTCAGACTGGACTGCCAGGGTGCTCTGTCGAGGGTGGAACGCCGCATTGAGCTGATGGAGACGCGGGAGGCTCGTATCGTTGTTTATAGAACGTCTTCGACTTAAGGGCTTCAAGAGTTTCGGCCGTGCCGCCGACCTGCCTCTCTCCCCCGGTTTTACCGCGATAGTCGGCCCCAACGGGAGCGGCAAGAGCAACCTGCTCGACGCCCTTCGGTGGGTGCTGGGCGAGGGAGCACCGCAACGCCTGCGCGTGGTCAGACAGGGGGATCTGCTATTCGCCGGCAGCGCCTCCGTCCCCGCGGCTGCGCGCACCGAGGTCTCGGTGACTTTGAGCTCGCACGGGTCGTCGCGCGTGGAGGGCTCGCCGCCGGACTGCCTGATCAGGAGAAGCTACTCGCAGGAGACGGGGACGGTCCTCACGGTGGACGGCACGCGAGTCCGCCTCTCCGACCTGGACGAGGTGAAGCGCAGATGGCGGCTGGAGGGCGACAGGTTCGCCTTCATAGGACAGGGGGAGGTCGCCGAGGCCGTCCACCAGCGCCCGGCCGAGAGAAGGTCTCACCTTGAGGTCCTGTTCGGCATTGACCTCTTCCGCAAAAAGAGGGACGAGACCTTCGCAAAGCTCGCGTCGGCGTCCGAGTCCGCCCTTCACCTGTCCGCCCTGGCCGCGGAGCTCGAGGCCCGCAGGCGGGAGATAGCGCCTTCGGTCGAAAAGGCGCGCGCGGCGAGGGGCGTCATGGACCAGCTGGAGGAGGGGAGGCGGACCCACTACTTCTGGAGACGCCGCCTGCTGGAGGAGACCCGCGCCTCCCTGGAGGAGGAGCTGAGCGGCCTGCTGGGGCGAGAGGAGCTTCTAGTCTTCTGGGAGAGGCTGTGGGCCGAGGCCAGGGCGCAGGTCGCGCGGAGAATGGAGGAGGGGCAGGGGTGCCTTCGGAGTCTGGCCGGGTGCCGGAACGAGCTCCGGGCGCGCCGCGAGGCCCTGGGGAGGGGCTGCTTCGCCTCGGCCGCGGCGATCAAGGAGCTTCTCGCCAGGCGCAGGTCTCTTGCCGAGGAGCTGAGGCAGGAGTCGTCCCGGGTCTCGGTGCTGGAGTCGGAGAGAAAGGAGCTTCGCGCCAGGGAGAGAGACCTCTCCGGCAGGGCAGCCGCCCTGGGAGAGGAGAGGGAGAGAATCGTCGAAGCTCTTGTTGAAAAGCGCAGGGCGATGGAGGAGGAGGCGGAGCGCAGGGAGAGTGCCGCCGCCTCGGCTGCATCCCTGTCGGGGGAGCTGGAGGCGCTGAGATCGAGGATCATGGCCGGGAGGTCCTTCCTGTCGGCATCCGAGGCCGACATCGAGGAAGCGGACCTTGCCGCCGAATCCGCCCGAAAGGCCCTGGAATCCACCAACGAACGATTACGGCTGCTGGAAAAAAGAGCTCCCGGGCTGGTAGAGGCCCACAACGACATCCTCGCCCGGTGCAGGGCGACGGGCGGCGCTCTTCAATCATCACGCAGGGAGTCGTCGGCCCTCGAGAGGCGCCTGGAGGATCTCCGCGTGGAAGAGGACTCTTTCTACCCCGCTCCCGTCCGCTTCCTGTCGGCGGCGACGAAGCTCGGAAGGCTCCCCGTGAGCATGAGCATCGCCGCGGAGGCCTTCTCCTGCCCGCCTAAGATCGCCCCCGCTCTGGAGGCCTACCTGGGAGGACGGCAGTTCTGGATTCTTGTCGAGACGCTGGAGGAGGCGGGAAGGTGCATAGACATGCTAAAGGAGCGCAACGCGGGCAGGGCGACCTTCCTCCCGCTGGAGCGCAGCCGCCCGAGATCCCCGGCGCGTCGATTCGCCCTGCCCGAGAGAGGCGTCGTCGGCTGGGCCGCTGACCTGGTCACCGCCGACCCTCGCTGGTCGCCCGCGGTCATGCACCTGCTCGGCGACCTGTTCATAGTCGAGGAGTACAGTGACGGAGCGATCATGGTGAAACAGGGCGCGACTTTCCCCATAGCCACCCTGGAGGGAGAGGTCTTCTCCCCCGGCGGTTCGGTGAGCGGGGGCCGCTCCCGCGCTGCCGCGGGCGCGATAGAGAGAAGGAATCGCATCGCGGCGGCGGAGGAGAGCCTGAACGTGCTGAGGAGCAGGATCGAAGAGCTGTCGCTCGCCCTCGAGAAGGAGGAGGCCCTGGAGCGCATTCGTGCCGGCGAGAGGGACGAAAGCTCCCGGGCCATCCGGGATGCCGGGAAGGGGGCCGAGGAGCACCAAGCGAAACTGGACGCGGAGCTCGCGAGGAGGGGGCGGCTGCTCGAATCGAGGCGGGCCGGCGAGGAGGAGCTTCTCGAGTGGGAGAGGCTTGCCTCGGAGCTGGAGGCCCGTATCGACGCACTGTCGCCTGTGCCGGAGGAGGAGTCCGAGGATGACGACCTGGCGACTCTTCCGAAGGAGCTGGCCAGGATGGAGTCGGAGGGCGCCCTGCTGGCCGAGCGCCTGTCGAGCGTCCGGGCCCTGTGCGAGCGAAGCGACGAGGAGATCGGTCGCGCCATGGAGCGTAGGTCGGCCCTCGTAGAGGAAGAGGGAGCCTCGTTGGCTCGAGAGAAGGAGGAGCGAGAGAAACTGTCTCGCAGGGGAAAAGAGCAGCATGCTCTCTTCATCGAGCTCGGGGAGATCGACGCCGAGATGGCTCGTACATCGGAACTGGGACGCTCCCTGGCAGCCCGCGCGGAGGCTGTATCGACGAGGGCCGTCAAATCGGCGGAGAGGGCGGCCTCCTTCAAGGTTCGATCGGAGGCCGTCGAACGCAGGATCGGCGAGGTTGCCTCGGACCTCTCCGCCCTTATCGATGCCAACGAGGAGTCCTTCACCTACGACCCCTCCCGCGCGCCGAGGGGAGAGGAGGGGCAGGCGATAGCCTCCTCCGTCAAGAGGCTTGAAAGGGAGCTCGCCTCGCTCGGCCCGATCGACTGGGGAGCTCTTTCGGAGGGAGATGCGCTCGACGGCCGCGTCTCATACCTCAACGAGCAGATAGCGGATGTCAGAGCGGCGATAGGGGAGCTCAAGGGGATAATAGACGAGACGGACCGGTATGTCGCCACGGTCTTCTCGGAGGCCTTGGGCAGCATCAACATCCGCTTCGACTCCCTCTTTCGCAGGCTCTTCGGAGGCGGAGAGGCCAGACTTCAGCTGTCGGCGCCCAGGGGCGCTCGCGAGGATGACGAGGAATCGCAGGAGGCCGTAAGCGCGGAGTGGGACAGGGGAGTGGAGATAGTCGCCCGTCCCCCGGGAAAGCACCTTCAGTACCTGGCGCAGCTCTCGGGGGGGGAGCAGACCCTGACGGCGATCGCCTACCTGTTCGCGGCGATGGAGGCTGCGGGAGTTCCCCTCGCGGTTCTGGACGAGGTGGACGCGGCGCTCGACGAGTCCAACCTTCTGCGCTTCGGGGAGCTCGCGCGGGAGTACGCCCGTCCCGGAGGGATGCAGCTGGTGGCAATGACCCACAGGAGGGCGACAATGGAGAGGGCCGACATACTCTACGGGGTGACCCTTGACGAGCCCGGCCTCTCCAAGGTCGTCGGGATAAAGATAGACGACTGGGTGGAGCCCAAGGGGGGCGCCTTGAAGGCCGAACCCTCGGCGGGGAGGAGATCCTGATGAAAGACGACGGCACAGTGAGCCACGTATCCCGCGACTCTCTGACCCTGGGCGACCTGTCCCTCGACCAGCCCGAGGACGGTCCCAGGGTAAACGCGGACACCATACTGCTGGCCTCCTACGTTCGCGACACCTTCTCCGGGGCGAGAGGCGGCAGGGACGTGCTGGACATGGGGTGCGCCACCGGAGCCATCGCTCTCATCCTCGCTCGCCGCTTTCCGGAGCTACGGTCCATCAAGGGGATGGACATACAGGGAGGACTTGTCGCTCTTGCGAGGGAGAACGCGCGCAGGAACCGCCTCGAGGACAGGGTCTCGTTCATCGAGGGCGACCTTCGCGACATCAGGGGGCTCCTCCCGGCCCAGTCCTTCGACGTCGTCGTCTCGAACCCTCCTTACGAGTCCCCCGGAAGCGGACGCCTCAGCGCCTCCCGGTCGGACATGGTCGCCAGGCAGGAGGTGTCGTGCACCCTGGACGAACTGGCCTCCTCCTGCCGCTACCTGCTGCGTAACCGCGGAAGGCTCTACCTCGTCTTCAAGGCCGATAGGCTGAGCGAGCTGCTGGCGACCCTCTCGCGCCGGGGCCTGGAGCCGAAGCGCGCCAGGATGGTGCACCCTCTCAGGGGGCGCAAGGCGTCGGTCGTGCTGGTGGAGTCGCTCAGGGGCGGCAGGCCCGGCATGATAATCGAGCCCCCCCTATTCGTGCACGAGGAAGACGGCGGATACACGGAGGAGTTCCTCAGCGCCTACAGGGAGGACGGCCTCTCTTGCTCTACATAGTCCCCACGCCGGTGGGCAACCTGGAGGACATGACGGCGAGGGGTGCGCGAGTGCTGTCTGAGGTCGACTTCATCGCCTGCGAGGACACGAGGACCTCCCTCAAGCTGCTGCGAAGCATGGGCATCTCCAAGCAGCTGGTGGCGTACCATTCCTTCAACGAGAGGGGCAGGGCCGAGTCGATCCTGGAAAGGCTGTCGAGAGGCGAGAGCTGCGCCCTTATCTCCGACGCCGGCACCCCCGGAATCTCGGACCCCGGCTACGAGCTGATCCGCAGGTGCATCGAGGCCGGGATCGAGATCACGGCGCTCCCCGGCCCGACGGCCTTTGTACCAGCTCTCGTCCTGTCGGGCCTGCCCCCCTACCCCTTCCTCTTCCACGGCTTTCTTCCAGACGGCAGGGGGGACCGGGAGAGGGCGATACAGTCAGTCGCGGGGCTCCCGTGGACGCTGATCTTCTACGTCTCGCCCCACAAGGCCGGGAAGCACATCCTCCACCTTGCGGAAATCCTGGGCGACCGAAGGGCCGCTCTTGTACGCGAGATCAGCAAGGTCTACGAGGAGGCGAGGCGGGGGACCCTGTCCGCACTGGCCGAGTCAGTCTCGGGCGGGGTCAGGGGAGAGCTGGTCCTTGTCGTCGAGGGCGCCTCCGGGGACCGGGGCGACACTGAGGGCGACTGGATGGAGAGGGCGCGCGAGCTCGCCGAAAGCGGCCTGTCGTCCAGGGAGGTTGTAAAAACCCTCTCAAGGGAGTATTCTGTATCGAAAAACGAGGTAAAATCCTTTCTCTACCGGGAGTGCGGCAAGGAAGGGCAGGAGTAGAGCCTGCAGCCCTCTCGCCGATCGCGGCGCGGTTCGCCGGAGCGAGGACCAATATCAAGGAGGTATTGCATCAGATGAACGAGCGGAAAAGCTACTACCTCACGACCCCGATATACTACGTGAACGACATCCCCCACATAGGGCACGCCTACACAACCATCGCCGCGGACGCGATGTGCAGATACAAGAGGATGAGGGGTTACGACGTTTTCTTCCTCACCGGAACGGACGAGCACGGACAGAAGATACAGCAGAGCGCGACCGAGAAGGGGCTGACCGCGAAGGAGCTCGCGGACCGGACCGTGCTTAACTTCCAGGAACTGTGGAAGGTGCTGGACATCGCGAACGACGACTTCATCAGGACGACCGAGGATCGTCACCACAGGACGGTGCAGGCCTTCTTCAAGCAGCTGATGGACCAGGGAGACATCTACAAGGGCAAGTACGAGGGGTGGTACTGCGTCCCCTGCGAGACCTATGTCCCCGAGAGCGGCATAGGGGAGGAGAAGATCTGCCCCGATTGCAAGCGCCCCCTTCAGATGATGGAGGAGGAGAGCTACTTCTTCAAGGCCTCGAAGTACACGGATCAGCTGCTGGACTATTACAGGAAGAACCTTAAGGGCGTCATGCCGAAGAGCCGCTACAACGAGATAGTCAGCTTCATCGAGGGAGGTGTGCGCGACCAGTCCATCTCCAGGACCACCCTGAAATGGGGGATCCCCGTGCCCGGCGACGACGCTCACGTGGTCTACGTATGGTTCGACGCCCTGATAAACTACGCCACGGCCTGCGGCTACCTAGATGACCGGGAGAAGTTCGCCAAGTTCTGGCCCGAGGCGCGCCACCTCGTCGGCAAGGACATAATCCGCTTCCACTGCGTGATATGGCCCATCATGCTGCTTGCCCTCGGTGTCACCCCACCCGTATCGGTCTTCGCCCACGGCTGGTGGACGGTCGAGGGGGAGAAGATGTCCAAGTCCAGGGGCAACGTCGTGGACCCGTTCGACATGGCCGAACGCTACGGGGCGGACCCGTTCCGCTACTTCCTTCTGAGGGAGGTGCCGTTCGGCTTGGACGGGGACTTCTCCGAGGCCGCGCTGGTCGGGCGCATAAACTCCGACCTCGCCAACGACCTCGGCAATCTGCTCAACCGGACCCTGCAGATGGTCGACAACTTCTTCGACGGCAAACTGCCTGCGGCAGGAGAGGGAGGGGCGCTCGAACGCCAGGTCGCCGACCTCGCCGCCGAGACCCTGGCCGTGGTGGACGCCAAGATAGACGACTTCGCCTTTGACGAGGCGCTCAAGGCAATTTGGGCCTTCATCTCCAGGGGCAACAAGTACATAGACGAGACCATGCCCTGGAAGATGGGCAAGGATAAGAGGATGGACGAGCTGGCTGTCGTGTTGAACACCCTGTTCGACGTGCTTCGCCTGACGGCGATGCTGCTGGCGCCCTTCATTCCCGGCACGGCTGCCCGCATGTGGGATCAGCTCGGCCTGGAGGGAGAGCCTGCGGCCCTGCGCTACGACGACGTGAAGTGGAGAGAGAGGCCAGGGGAGATAAATGTCCGCAAGGGCAAGGTTCTCTTCCCGCGCATAGACATCGCCGAGTGGAAGAAGGCGCGGGAGGCGGCGAAAGCGCCGGAGGCCCCGGCGGCCCCCGAGATCGAGCACGAGGAGATAGTGGGCTTCGATGCCTTCAAGGCCATCGAGATGCGAGTGGCCCGGGTAGTCGAGGTAAGCGAGATCAAGAAGTCCAAGAAGCTCTACAAGATGACCGTCGACCTAGGCTACGAGAAACGCACGATAGTCTCGGGCATAAAGGAGTTCTTCACGCCCGAGGAGCTGCTGAACAAGAGGATCATAGTGGTGGTCAACCTGCAGCCCGCCACCCTCATGGGGGAGAGGAGCAACGGAATGCTGCTCGCGGCGGGGGACGGCAAGCAGGCAGCCCTGTCCCTGCTTGTACCGGATCGCGACATACCGCTCGGCACCAGGGTGACCTAGCCGGGGGCCTCCGGGGAATAGATTTTGACGTCACCTGCGGGGAGCCTCCCTCAAGCGGCGGGGGCTCCCCGATTGCCGCACGACGAAGGGAAATGAGAGAGAGGTAGATGGAGATGAATAAGAAAGCGGACTCGCAGATTGTGGTCATCGGACTGGCGGACACCCACTGCCACCTGTTCTCGGACGACTACCCCGACATGCGGGAGGTGATCGACCGGGCCGCCGACGCGGGCGTGACTCGCATGCTGGTGGCGGGCTGCGATATTCGCACCAGCATAGAGTCGGTCGAGCTGGCGGAGAGATACTCCTCGCTCGGTGTCTATGCGGCCGTAGGCGTCCACCCGCACGAGGCGGCCAACGCATCGGGACGGCTGCCGGACGAAATCCGGGAGATGGCGCAGCGTTCGCGCGTCGTCGCGGTCGGAGAGACGGGCCTGGACTACTACTACGACCACTCCCCGCGCGACCAGCAGAGAAGCTGCTTTCGGGATCACATACGATACGCGCTGGAGATCGGAAAGCCGCTGATAATCCACGGAAGGGACTCGTACGACGACCTCCGTTCGATCTTGAGGGAGGAGACGGGCGGTGCGGCGAAGGGCGTGGTGCACTGCTTCTCCGGCACGGGGGAGGACGCCGCCGACCTGCTGGACATGGGCTTCTTCCTCTCCTTCGGTGGCCCTCTGACCTTCAAGAAGAGCGACTCTCTACGCGACCTTTTCAGGACTCTCCCCGAGGATCGCATACTGCTGGAGACGGACTCCCCCTGGCTCGCCCCTCATCCCTTCAGGGGAAAGCGCAACGAGCCGTCCTACGTCCGCCCGGTGTACGAGAGGGCGGCGGAGATCCGCGGCCTGACTCTGGAGGGCCTGGCCGTCTCCATGTCTAACAACGCCGCTCTACTCTTCGGGTGGGGGGATGCGACCGGAGGGGCGCGGTGACGGTTCCGTTCGGCTTCACCCTGGAGGCAGTCTGCCCCGTCACGGGCGCGCGCGCCGGAACGATCGCCACTAGGCACGGGGAGATTCCGACCCCGGTATTCATGCCGGTCGGCACCCAGGCCACTGTCAAGGCGATGGCTCCCTTCGAGCTGGAGGAGATCGGAGCGAGGATCGTGCTCGGCAACACCTACCACCTGTACCTTCGCCCCGGCGGGGAGCTGGTCCGCGACGCGGGTGGGCTTCACTCCTTCATGAGCTGGCGGCGACCGATCCTGACGGACAGCGGCGGCTTCCAGGTCTTCTCCCTGGCCAGGCTGGGTAGGATAAGCGACGAGGGAGTGGCCTGCAGATCGCACATCGACGGATCGGAGCACTTCATGTCGCCCGAGTGGTCGATGGCGATTCAGAGACTGCTCGGTGCCGACATAGCCATGTGCTTCGACCAGTGCGCCCCCTACCCCTGCGCCAGGGAGCAGGCGGAGGAGGCCGAGAGGCGAACAGCGCTGTGGGCCGAGCGCTCGAAGAGTGCTCACGAGATGGGCGACGCCCCGCAGCAGGCCCTGTTCGGCATAGTGCAGGGCTCGGTGTACGAGGACCTTCGCCTGCGCTCCGCGTCGGAGCTGATCCCGATGGACTTCCCCGGCTACGCAGTAGGGGGCCTGTCTGTGGGGGAGCCGACGGAGGAGATGTACCGCATCCTCGACGTGCTGAAGCCGGTACTGCCCGAATCCAAGCCCAGGTACCTGATGGGGGTCGGCAGGCCGGACAACCTCGTCGAGGGAGTCGCCCGCGGCATCGACATGTTCGACTGCGTGCTGCCGACGAGAAACGGCAGAAACGGCACCCTGCTGACCTCCCGCGGACCGATGAACATCAAGGCCAAGCGCTACGAGAGGGACTTCACCCCGATAGACCCGGACTGCGACTGCTACGCCTGCCGCAACTTCACCCGAGCCTACGTCCGCCACCTGTACAGGGCGGGGGAGATACTGGCCATGCGCCTCTGCTCCTGGCATAATCTGCGCTTCCTGGTCAGGCTGGGGGAACGTATGAGGGAGGCCATACTGGACGGCGACTTCCCTCGCCTCGCGGCGGACTTTCTGGCCGGCTACTCCTCGCCGGAGGAGGACAGTTGACCGCCCGCCTGCTCCGGATCGACCCGTGGAACCCGGACCCAGGGGCGATCGAGGAGGCCGCGCGAGTCATACGGGCCGGTGGCCTGGTGGCATTCCCCACCGAGACTGTCTACGGCCTCGGTGCGGACGGCACGTCCTCCAGCGCCGTGGCGGGCATCTTCAGGGCCAAGGGTCGCCCCGCCGACAACCCGCTGATACTTCACTTCGCCTCGCCGTGGCCCGTCTCCGAGGTCGCCGTCGTCACCCCCACGGCCGAGCGGCTGATGGAACTCTTCTGGCCGGGGCCCCTGACACTGGTGCTGCCCTCCCTCGGCGTAGCTCCTCGCGAGGTCTCCGCCGGGCTCGACACGGTGGCCGTGCGGATGCCGTCGCACCCGGTGGCCCTGGCCCTCATCTCGCGGGCGGGCGTCCCGGTGGCCGCGCCGAGCGCCAACACAAGCGGCAGGCCCAGTCCCACCGACGCGGAGGCAGTCGTCTCCGACGTCGGTGCGAGAGTCGACATCGTGCTGGACGGGGGGCCGACCTTCGTCGGAGTGGAGTCCACCGTGCTGGACGTGACGGGCGAAGAGCTGGTCCTGCTCCGCCCCGGCGGCTGTCCTGTCGAGGAGATAGAGGCTAAAGCCGGCCTGAACGTGCTGCTGTCCGGCGGAGACGGACGCAGATCCCCCGGCGTGCGATACCGCCACTATGCTCCCAGGCTTCCGCTGCTGCTGAACCCGACCCGCGAGGAAGTCGAGAGCTCGCTCTCCGAGGCCGGACCAGGCGGCACGGCGCGCATAGCCTGGATAGGGATGCGGGAGCCGGAGGGCAGCCTCGGCGAGGGATTGGTCCAACCGGACATGAGCGTCGTCTTCGACACCCCCGAAAACTACGCCCGCGGCCTCTTCCACGCCCTGAGAACCTTCGAGCGGATGGGCGCAGATATCATCGCCGCCCGCCTCCCGGACTCAGACCGAGGAATATGCCGCGCCATCAGGGACAGGCTGGAGAGGGCCGCCTCGGACGAGTGATCCCCCTCTCGTCCCGAAGAACCGAGCGGAAGGCGGCGATAAACGTGCCGCCTAAGAGATCGACAGTGCGAAGCCTCCGGCACGCAACTGCCGGAAGGCTCGCTTCGCTCCGCCTGTCGCCTGCTTATGTCGTCCCGGTCGAGCGTTCGACTTTGTCATCTCGAGGATCGTGCTGCTTTTGTCCTCCCGAGGATCGTGCTACTTTCGTCATCCCGAGGAGCGTGCGACGAGGGATCTCGAACCTGGCCGCCCCGCCCCCAGTCGAGAGTTCCCCTCCGGTCGTCGGACCGGTGCGGTTTTGTGAATCCTCGCTCGCCCTATTGCAAAAGGCCCGCTCGCTTGCTACAATACCCGCGTGATTAAGTAGCCGGGGTGGCGGAATTGGTAGACGCGCTAGATTCAGGTTCTAGTGGGCGTAACGCCTGTCGGGGTTCGAGTCCCCGCCCCGGCACCATGATAGTCCAGAGACAACCTTCGTGCGAAAGGTCGCACTATGTCTATTGACATAGGCCGACCTTTTTGTTATCTTGACTATTTGTCAGCACTAAATTTCCCCCATATTTATTTCAGGGAGGTCAAATGATTCATGGCCGAATTTGTCCCCGTCAGCAGCAAGCGCCGGAGGTTGACCTTCGGGCGCGCTCGGGATCTGGTAGAGATTCCGGACATGATCGAGGTGCAGCGTGATTCCTACGACTGGTTCTACCAGGAGGGCGCGGAGGTTGATATGCGCTCTCGGCAGGGCCTGCAGGAGCTCCTGAACGAGGTATTCCCCATTGAGAGCTACGACGGGTCGTTTGCGCTCGAATTTGTCCGCTACCTACTGGACGAGCCGACCACCGAGGAGGAGGAGGCGAGGCAGAGGGACCTCACCTGGTCTCGTCCTGTACGCGCCACGATAAGGCTTGAGAACAGGAAGACCAAGGAGCTCAAGGAGGAGGAGATCTTCCTTGGAGATTTCCCCGTGATGACCAGCAGGGGCACGTTCATAATCAACGGTACCGAGAGGGTTGTGGTGAACCAGCTCGCAAGGTCCGCCGGGGTCTACTTCTCCAAGGACGAGCAGACCTCGGGGCAGGAGGTCTACTCGGCCAAGATCATCCCCGAGCGGGGGGCGTGGCTGGAGTTCTCCTTCTCCCAGGGGGACTCGATCAACGTGAACATCGACAACAGGAAGAAGATCCCCGCAACCCTGCTGCTGAAGATCTTCGGAGCGTCGACGGACGAGGGGGTGCTCGACCTTCTCGGCGCGCGCGCCATCGAGAAGGACATAGCCGACGAGGACGTCAAGGGTCTGTTGGCCGCGGAGACGGTCATGGACGCCGACGGAGGGATGGTCATCCAGAGGAACAGGATCATCACCAAGGAAGGGCTCGAGGCCCTGTGGACCTCCGGGCGCACCAAGGTGCGCGTGTGGGACGCCATCAGATCGGTTGCCCTGACCCTTGAGAGGGACGGCGCGGTCAACGCCGACGAGGCCATAGTCGAGCTGTTCAAGAAGCTTCGTCCGAACGAGCCAGCCAGGATAGAGAACGCCAGGGAGTACGTCAACTCTCTCTTCTTCGACCCGAGGCGGTACAATCTTGGCCGGGTGGGCCGCTACAAGATAAACAGGGCGCTCGGCCTGTCCGTGCCGGAGGAGGTCAGGCTGCTTCAGCTGGAGGATCTGTCGAGGATCATCCAGGGGATAATCAGCCTGATGAACCCGGAGATGGAGGGGGACGACATAGACCACCTCGGCAACCGTCGAGTCCGATCCGTGGGCGAGCTTCTGGCCAACCAGATCAGGATCGGCCTTCTGCGCATGGAGCGGATAGCCAAGGAGCGCATGACCACCATACCCGATCTCGACGCCGCCATGGCGCGCGACCTCATCAACGTCCGCCCCATAGCCGCCAGTCTGCGCGAGTTCTTCGGCTCGGGGCAGCTTTCCCAGTTCATGGACCAGACCAACCCCCTCGCCGAGGTCACCCACCGCAGACGCCTGTCGGCACTGGGCCCGGGTGGACTATCGAGGGAACGCGCCGGGTTCGAGGCGCGAGACGTCCACTACACCCACTACGGAAGAGTCTGCCCGATAGAGACTCCCGAGGGCCCGAACATCGGCCTGGTCACGTCCCTTTCGTCGTACGCCAGGCTGAATGAGTACGGCTTCCTGGTCACGCCCCGCCGCAAGGTTGAAGACGGACGAGTCACGGGCGAGATCGAGTTCCTGTCCGCGGACGAGGAGGACGACGTCTACGTCGGCATGGCGAACACTCCGGTCGACGACGACGGCATGATAACCGACCTCGAGTGCTTCACCAGGTATCAGGGGAACATAGTATCGGTGCCCCGCGAGGAGGTCACCTACCTGGACGTGTCGCCAAAGCAGATAGTGTCGTCGTCGACGGCCCTCATACCGTTCCTGGAGCACGACGACGCCAACCGCGCCCTGATGGGCTCCAACATGCAGCGGCAGGCCGTGCCTCTGATAGCCCCGGAGGCCCCGATAGTGGGCACCGGGATGGAGCACCGGATCGCCAGGGACTCCGGATCCTGCGTCATTGCCCGCAAGGACGGAGAGGTCGCTTACGTCGACTCGGCCCGCATCGAGGTTCGCAGCGGTGCAGAGACGATATTCTACCCGATGGTAAAGTTCCGCAGGTCCAACCAGGGGACGATAATCCACCAGAAGCCGCTGGTCCGCAAGGGCGACTCGGTGACGGCGGGCGAGATCATCGCCGACGGCCAGGCGATCGAGGGCGGGGAGCTGGCCCTTGGCAGGAACGTCCTGGTCGCGTTCATGCCCTGGGAGGGGTACAACTTCGAGGACGCGATCCTTCTGAGCGAGCGCCTCGTGAAGGAGGACTTCTACTCCTCGATCCACATAGAGGAGTACGAGACCGAGGCCCGCGACACGAAGCTCGGCCCCGAGGAGATCACGCGCGACATCCCCAACGTCGGGGAGGACGTGCTGAAGAACCTCGACGAGGACGGCATCGTGCGAGTGGGCGCCGAGGTGTCGGCAGGGGATATCCTGGTCGGCAAGGTCTCGCCCAAGGGCGAGTCCGACCAGACCCCGGAGGAGAAGCTGCTCAGGGCCATCTTCGGCGAGAAGGCGCGCGAGGTGCGCGATACGTCGCTGAAGCTGCCCCACGGCGCGCGCGGTAAGATCGTCGCCGTCAAGCAGATGACTCGCGAGAACAGCCCCGACGCACTCGGGCCGGGCGTGAACATGGTCGTTAAGATCTACGTCGCGCAGCTGCG
The DNA here is from genome assembly GCA_012521675.1 of Synergistaceae bacterium. Classification (NCBI taxonomy): domain Bacteria; kingdom Thermotogati; phylum Synergistota; class Synergistia; order Synergistales; family Synergistaceae; species Synergistaceae bacterium. The sequence goes on from JAAYLU010000069.1 coordinate 30,650, forward strand.
CAAGATCACCGTCGGCGACAAGATGGCCGGCAGGCACGGCAACAAGGGTGTCGTCTCGCGCATTCTTCCCGTCGAGGACATGCCCTACCTGCCCGACGGGACTCCCGTCGACGTAGTGCTCAATCCGCTGGGGGTGCCCAGCCGCATGAACCTCGGCCAGGTTCTGGAGACGATAATGGGATTTGTCGCCCTGCACAACGGGTGGATGGTCGCCTCCCCCGTCTTCGAGGGAGCGGACGAGGACGAGATCTTCAACCTTCTCGCGGGCATCCCGAAGGAGAAGTACCCGGATCTCACCAAGGACGGGATGACCACCCTGTACGACGGGCGGACGGGCGACCCGGTCGAGCAGAAAGTCACCGTCGGCTGCATGTACATGATGAAGCTGATACACCTCGTGGATGACAAGATCCACGCCAGGTCCATAGGCCCTTACAGCCTGATAACCCAGCAGCCGCTGGGTGGAAAGGCTCAGTTCGGAGGGCAGCGCTTCGGCGAGATGGAGGTCTGGGCCCTTGAGGGTTACGGGGCGGCCAACATACTTCAGGAGATGCTGACGGTCAAATCGGACGACATCCGCGGACGGCTGAAGACCTACGAGAGCATAGTCAAGGGACACAACCTGACCAAGCCGGGCGTCCCGGAGAGCTTCAGGGTTCTGGTGAAGGAGCTCCAGGGGCTGGGGCTCGACGTCGAGGTGAAGTACAGCGACGGCACCATGGGCGAGCTCCTTATGGAGGACGACGAGGACGACTCCCACTCCAGGCGCTATCCGCGCGAATCCTCGATATTCGGCGGAGAGGACGAAAAGCCGGCGGCCGAGACCCGCAAGAGCGTTAGCGAGAGTATATTCGAGGAGGGCGAGGTCGAGAAGATGGCCGTCATGGATCCGATTTTCGAGGAAAGCCTCCCGGCCGGCATGTCCATTGAAGAAAAAGGGGATGAAGACCGATGAGCCGGAGAGAGATAGTGGGAGTTCGGATCAAGCTCGCAAGCCCGGAGCGGATCCGCATACTTTCAAGTGGTGAGGTAAAAAAACCCGAGACGATAAACTACCGCTCGCTGAGGCCGGAGAAGGACGGCCTGTTCTGCGAGCGCATCTTCGGCCCGACGAAGAGCTTCGAGTGCGCCTGCGGCAAGTACAAGCGCAGCGGACCGAAGTTCAAGGGGATAGTTTGCGACAGGTGCGGGGTGGAGATCACCGACAACCGAGTGAGGCGCGAGCGAATGGGGCATATAGAGCTGGCCGCTCCCGTGGTCCACATCTGGTACCTCAGGGGGATACCGGGAAGGCTGGGCCTTCTGCTCGGCTGCACCACCAAGGACCTGGAGAAGGTGGTCTACTTCGCCCCTATCCGCCTGAGGGAGCAGGCCTTCAAGGTCGTCATGGAGGGCAGGCGGACCGACCTGGCCAGGAAGGGCGACATATTATCCGAGAGCGAGCTGCGCGTCCACGTCCACTACGACCCGAAGTTCAAGGCCGAGGAGGCCTGGCGCGTCTCGACCCTGGAGGACCTGCCGGTCAACGAGGGGGATGTGATCACCGCAAACCAGGTCTCGCGATACAAGACCGAGTACGGAGACGATCTGCTGAAGGTGGAGACGGCCTTCAAGCTGACGGCAATCCCCGAGGACTCGCTCTTCAAGGAGGGAGACATAGTCTCCGGGAGCGAGGTCGAGCGCCTCGCGGAGCGTTTCGGCGATACGCTCGAGACCGAGCGTGCGTTCGTGGGCAACTCGGAGGCGTTCATAGTGACAGCGGCTGTCCATCTCCCCTTCACAAGGGGGGACGTGCTATCCGACAGCGAGTGCAAGATGTTCAACCAGAAGTACCCGGGGCGCTTCACGGCTATAAGGGAGGTAGTCACGATAGAGGACCCGTGCTACCTCGTCACCGAGCCGGGGCTATCCCCGTTCGCCTTCGCTGACATCATCATAGAGCGAGAGCACTCCCTCTGCTCGTCCTACGACAAGAAGTTCTCCGCCGGCATAGGCGCGGAAGGGGTTCAGTCGCTTCTCTCCGTCCTGGACATGGAGCAGCTGGCCTCTTCCCTGCGCGAGGAGGTCTCGGAGAGCTCTGGGCAGAAGAAGAGAAAGCTGATCAAACGACTGCAGGTCGCCGAGGACTTCCGCAAGGGCAACGCCACTCCCAGTGCCATGATCCTGGAGGTGCTGCCGGTCATCCCGCCCGACCTGCGCCCGATGGTGCAGCTCGACGGAGGACGTTTCGCCACGTCCGACCTCAACGACCTCTACCGGCGGGTCATCAACAGGAACAACCGACTGAAGAAGCTGCAGGAGCTCAAGGCCCCGGAGATAATCATCCGCAACGAGAAGCGGATGCTGCAGGAGGCCGTCGACGCTCTCATAGACAACGGTCGCATGGGCAAGCCGGTGCTCGGCGCGGGGAACCGCCCGCTGAAGAGCCTCACCGACCTGCTTCGCGGCAAGAAGGGGCGTTTCCGCCAGAACCTGCTCGGCAAGAGGGTGGACTACTCCGGCCGTTCGGTCATAGTCATAGGTCCGCAGCTAAAGATCTACCAGTGCGGCCTCCCCAAGCAGATGGCCCTGGAGCTCTTCAAGCCCTTCGTCATCCGCCAGCTGGTCGAGCGAGGCCTTGCGCCGAACATAAAGAGCGCCAAGAGGATCATCGAGCGAGGCCGGGAGGAGATCTGGGGCATCCTTGAGGAGATAGTCAAGGACCACCCGGTGATGCTGAACCGCGCCCCGACCCTCCACAGGCTCGGCATACAGGCGTTCGAGCCGGTGCTCATGGAGGGAAAGGCGATTCGCCTGCACCCGATGGTCTGCACCGCCTTCAACGCGGACTTCGACGGCGACCAGATGGCCGTCCACGTGCCTCTCTCCATCGAGGCGCAGACGGAGGCCAGGCTGATAATGCTGTCGTCCAACAACCTACTGTCGCCCGCGAGCGGCCGCCCGGTGATGACGCCGACCCAGGACATTGTGCTTGGCATCTTCTACCTGACGGACGTGCGCGAAGGGCTTCCCGGCGAGGGCATGTACTTCAGCGACATAGACGATGCCCTGTCCGCCTTTCACCATGGAGTCACCAGGGTGAATACGAAGATCTACCTGCGGCGGAAAGAGGAGTGGGGGGACGTCGACGAAGTCGAGGGCAAGTGGCTGGTGACCTCGCCCGGAAGGGTAGTCTTCAACAGCCGCCTCCCCGAGCAGCTTCGCTTCATCAACAGGCAGCTCGACAAGAGGGACCTGGGTCAGCTTCTCGACCGGGCTTTCGACCTGGTCGACCGGGTCTCCATGGTCCACATGCTGGACAACATCAAGTCGCTCGGCTACCACTGGGCGACCGTCAGCGGCATCAGCTTCGGCGTTCAGTCGATCATAATACCCCCGGAGAAGAGCGAGCTCACTCAGAGGGCGATGGAACAGGACGACGAGCTCAAGTACGAGTACAACATGGGGATACTCACCGCCGACGAGTACCTCGTGCAGAAGGAGAGCCTCTGGTCCGAGACGTCCAGGGCAATCGCCGACAGCATCGTCGACCGAATGGACCGCACCAACCCGATCCGGATGATGATAGACTCCGGCGCCAGGGGAAGCCGAAGCCAGATGGGGCAGATGGCCGGGATAAGGGGACTGATGTCCGATCCCTCGGGCCGCATAATCGACTACCCGATAACGGCGAACTTCCGCGAGGGGATGAACATGCTCGAGTACTTCATCTCAACTCACGGAGCGCGAAAGGGACTCGCGGACACCGCTCTGAGGACCGCCAAGTCCGGCTATCTCACCCGCCGCCTCGTCGACGTCGCGCAGGATCTGATAATCACCAAGCACGACTGCGGTACCGACAGGGGCATAGAGATAAGGCCGCTCATGCAGGACGACAGGGTAATGATACCGCTTTCCGAGCGCATATACGGCAGGACGGCCCTTCTAGACATAACCCATCCAGAGACAGGCGAGGTGATGGTATCAGCGGGAGAATGCATATCCGACGAGAAAGCCAGGGCCATAGAGGCCGCCGGCATAGACTCCGTTCACGTGCGAAGCCCGTTGAGCTGCGCGTTGCGCCATGGGATATGCCAGATGTGCTACGGAATGGACCTCGCCACCAGGAAGGAGGTCCCGCTCGGCGAGGCGGTAGGAGTGGTCGCCGCCCAGTCGATCGGGGAACCCGGCACTCAGCTTACCATGCGCACCTTCCACACGGGAGGAGTGCGCCTGACGGGAGAGGACATCACCCAGGGTCTGCCGCGGATAGAACAGCTATTCGAGGTGCGGCGTCCCAAGAAGGTGGCATTCCTGGCGGGGATCGACGGCAAGGTGTCCGAGATACGAACGATGGAGGGCAAGCGCAAGGTCATAATTACCTCCGACGACGCCGAGAGCGGGGAGAAGGCTTCTCACAACATTCCCATAAACCAGAACCTGCTGGTGGAGGAGGGCGACGAGGTCGGGAAGAGCACGAGGCTGACCGAGGGCAACTTCGACCCGCAGCAGCTCCTGGAGGTGGAGGGGATCGAGGCCGTTCAGCGAGCCCTCGTCGACGAGATCCAGGACGTATACCGCTCGCAGGGCGTGTCCATAAGCAACAAGCACATAGAGGTCATCCTCAGGAAGGTCGCGCCGATCAACCGGGTCAGGATAAACGAGGAGGGGGACACCTCCTTCGTGTCCGGGGACATGGTCTGGACCGACGACATAGAGGCAGAGACGGCGAAGATACTAAGGGAGAACGAGAGGAACATTGAGGAGGCCGTGCGCCTCTTCACCGGTATGACACTGAAGGACGTCAGCTCCCAGAAGCCGGACGAGTCGGTGCAGAAGCTGCTGAACGAGCCGCTCGACGAGTCCGGCATAAAGGCGATACTCCGCCCCGGCATGATGATATCCTCCGTGACCCTGGAGGATCCCAAGGGAGTCGATTTCAACCTGGTGATAGGGGAGGCCGCCTTCAGAAAACAGCTGGAGGGGCTCGAGCTGATCTCCCCGTTCGTCTCGAGCGACGGAAAGGAGATAGGGCAGGGTACGGAGCTCACCCTCGGAAAGCTCGCCGTAATAACGGCCAACGACCCGACCCCGGTGCTGGTAAGGGACGGGGCGCTGCTCGAGAGGCTTGTCGACACAGCCTACTTGGCGGAGGACATCGTCGTGGACGGAAAGGTCGTCGCGAAGGCCGACAGGGTGTTCACCGCTGACGACGCCCTCCTCTGCAGGGAGAGGGACGTCAGGATGGTGTCGGTGTGGCACTCGGTGGAGAGGATTAACCTGCAGGACATCCTCGAGGCCAGCCTCAAGGACAAGTGGGGACGCCCTCTGTCAAAGGCGATAGACAACGACGGGGAGGCCATCTCCGACCTGCCCCAGCTGGTCGACGAGCGAATAATCAGGGGGATTCTCGAAGGACGGATAAGCGCCGTGGAGATAGAGGGCGCGATACTGTCGAGGGACCGCTTCATAAACGATCTGCTTATCGGCGCTGTCTACGGAAAGGTCCTTCTGGAGCCGGTCGTCGACTTGAGCGGAGAGGTGATCGCCGAGGCAGGCCAGGAGGCCGCCCAGGCGACGATAGACAGGATAGCCGCGGCAGCGGCCCTGCCCGGCGGCCTGAGTTCGGGAGTGGGGGAGCTGGTAATGCGCCCCATCGGCGGACACAGGAAGGACGACATGAAGATCATCCAGCGCGTCACCTTCGTGAGAAAGCTACGCGAGGGGGCCACGGTGAAGCCCTTTGTTCATGGCATCACCAAGGCCGCTCTCGCAACGGACAGCTTCCTGAGCGCCGCCTCCTTCCAGCAGACGGCCCAGGTGCTCGCGGGTGCCTCGGTCAAGGGGGACATCGACCCGCTGGAGGGCCTTAAGGAGAACGTGATAATCGGTCATCTCATCCCGGCCGGGACCGGGGTGGAGCGCTTCCAGGAGAAGGGCGAGAGATTCAGGACTCTCTGTCCCGGGGATTGAGGGGAATAGGGCGGGCACGGCTTGACTTTTTCCCGTCCTATTTGATATCATGCCGTGGTGCTTCCGGCACGGGAGGGATTTCTGTTGCCTTTAAACGAGCTCGCAGTGCCGAACAGGTTAACGGGAGAGAGACAGGTCAGGCGAGCCCTCAGGGCGGGAAGGCTGGTCAAGCTTTTCATAGCCGAGGATGCGGACGCCTCGGTGATAAGGGGCCTTGAGGAGGAAGCGTTGAATGCGAACATTCCCGTCGAACGGGTGGAGAGCATGGTGATGCTCGGAAGGGCGTGCGCCATCTCTCGAGGAGCGTCCGCGGCGGGGATCGGTTCATAGAGGGATCCTGCGCCCCGCGGAACGGTGAACAAGTTCCGCGGGCTCAGGAGCGAAAAGGACACAAGGAAGGAGGAAGTTGCGTGCCAACGATCAATCAGCTGATACGCCACGGTCGCCAGAGAAAGAGACAGAAGAGCGACTCCCCCGCGTTGCAGGGGAATCCGGCTCGCAGAGGGGTCTGCACGAGGGTATATACCGTAACCCCCAAGAAGCCGAACTCGGCTCTGCGCAAGGTGGCCAGGGTTCGACTCACGAACGGCATAGAGGTCACCTCGTACATACCGGGGATAGGGCACAACCTGCAGGAGCACTCTGTCGTCCTGGTCAGGGGCGGCAGGGTCAAGGACCTCCCCGGAGTGCGTTATCACATCGTCAGGGGAACACTCGACTGTGGGGGCGTGGAGAACCGCAAGAGATCCCGCTCCAAGTACGGCGCTCGCAGGCCCAAGTAGGCTTCGCGGCAGGTTTTGTTCACGAGGAGGGGTTGACCTATGCCGCGCAAGGGGCATGTAAAAAAAGTGGAGACAATGCCGGACACTAAGTACGGCAGCATCGCGCTGGCGAAGTTCATCAACAGCCTGATGCGGGATGGCAAGAAGAGCATAGCGGAGCGGATCATGTACGAGGCGCTCGACATAGCGGGCGACAAGCTGCAAGTCGAGCCGTTCGAGGTCTTCAACAAGGCGATGGAGAACGTCCGGCCGCTGGTGGAGGTGCGTCCTCGCCGCGTGGGCGGAGCGACCTACCAGGTCCCGGTGGAGGTGCCGCCGGAGAGGGCCCAGGTCCTGACGATACGCTGGATACTGAATTACGCCAGGGCCAAGAAGGGCATCCCGATGGCCGACAGGCTGGCCAGGGAGCTCATGGACGCCTACAAGAACGAGGGCGCGTCCATCAAGAGGAAAGAGGACACCCACAAGATGGCGGAGGCCAACCGCGCGTTCGCCCATTACCGCTGGTAGTGGCGCGAACGGCGAAGGGTCGCCGTTTTACGAAACGAGGCTTGGTGGCGGGAAATGCAAATTATCGACATGAAAAGAATACGCAACATCGGGATCGCAGCGCACATCGATGCTGGTAAGACCACTACCACCGAGCGCATTCTTTTTTACACGGGAAAGAACTACAAGATGGGCGAGTCGCACGAGGGCTCGGCCACTATGGACTACATGGACCAGGAGCGGGAGAGGGGCATTACCATAACCTCCGCTGCGACGACATGCATCTGGCGCGATCATTATGTCAACATTATTGATACGCCCGGCCACGTGGATTTCACCGTGGAGGTCGAGCGGTCTATGAGAGTGCTCGACGGAGCGGTCGCCGTCTTCTGCGCCGTGGGCGGGGTGGAGCCCCAGTCCGAGACTGTATGGCGGCAGGCCGACAGGTACCACGTGCCCAGGCTCGCGTTCGTCAACAAGATGGACCGGGTGGGCGCGGACTACGTCAACGTGATACAGGGCATCAGGGAGAAGCTGGGGGCGAGACCGCTCCCGATCCAGCTCCCCATCGGGGCGGAGGAGAGCTTCGTCGGAGTGATCGACCTAGTCGAGTCCAGGGCGATCCTCTACATGGACGACCTTGGCACCGACCCGCGCGCCGCGCCTATCCCGCCGGCGCAGGCCGAGGAGGCCGCGACCGCGCGCGAGGCGATGCTGGAGACCCTGTCCGACTTCGACGAGGATATCATGAGCGCCTACCTGGACGGCAAGGACGTGCCGACGGATGTCATCAAGAGGGCGATTCGCTCGGCGCTCATATCCCTCAAGATCGTCCCGGTTCTCTGCGGGTCGGCCTTCAAGAACAAGGGAGTTCAGCCGTTGCTTGACGCTGTTGTGGACTATCTCCCCTCTCCGGTGGACCTTCCGCCCGTCAAGGGCATAGATGCGGTCACGGGCGAGGATTCGTTCAGAAAGAGCGACGCGAGCGAGAAGTTCTCGGCGCTCGCCTTCAAGATCGCCGTCGACCCGTTCGTCGGAAGGCTGGTGTTCACGCGCGTGTACTCGGGAACTCTCTCAAAGGGCGGCTCGGTCTATAACACGAGCAACAACACCAGGGAGAGGGTGGGGCGCATCCTCAGGATGCACGCCAACAAGCGGGAGGAGCTGGAGGAGGCCACTGCCGGCATGATAGTCGCCCTGCCGGGGCTGAAGAACACCCGCACGGGGGACACCCTATGCGACGAGGGCGCTCGGATTCTGCTGGAGGACCTCGTCTTCCCGGAGCCGGTCATCCACCTGTCGGTCGAGCCGGCGACGAAGAACGACAAGATAAAGCTTACCAAGGGCCTCGCGGCCATGTCCGAGGAGGACCCGACCTTCCGCGCCCGCACCGACGAGGAGACGTCGCAGACGATCATCTCCGGAATGGGAGAACTTCACCTCGAGGTGATAGTGGACAGGCTCAAGAGGGAGTTCGGCGTCGACGTCAGGGTGGGGCGCCCCCAGGTCGCGTACCGGGAGGCGATAAGGACGGCCGCCAAGGGCGAGGGCAGGTACGTGCGCCAGTCGGGCGGACGGGGCCAGTACGGCCACGTCGTGCTGGAGCTGGAGCCGCTGCCCGACGGCAGGGGTTACGAGTTCGAGGACAGGATAGTCGGAGGCGTCGTGCCCAAGGAGTACGTCGCAGCCGTCGAGAAGGGCCTCGAGGAGGCCATGAACAACGGAGTCGTCGGAGGATACCCGGTGATCGGCCTTAAGGCCATACTGGTGGACGGCAGCCATCACGAGGTCGACAGCTCCGAGATGGCGTTCCGCATAGCGGCCTCGATGGGCTTCAAGGATGCCATGAAGAAGGCGGGCCCCGTGCTGATGGAGCCGGTGATGGCCGTCGAGGTCGTCACCCCGGAGGAGTACGTCGGAGACGTTATCGGCGACCTCTCCTCCAGGCGGGGACGCATCGGGGGCATGGACACGAGGATGAACACCACTGTTGTCCGGGCCTTCGTCCCCCTGTCCGAGATGTTCGGCTACTCCACTGATCTTCGAAGCAAGACTTCGGGCAGGGCTTCCTACTCGATGCAGTTCGACAGCTACGAGCCCATGAGCCAGGAGCTGGCGGATAAAGCGCTTAAAAGCTGAAGCAAGGCAATCCTATTGTAAAAAAAGAGAATTATTTTTAGGAGGGAACAACCAATGGCAAAGGAGAAATTTGAGAGGACCAAGCCGCACATCAACATAGGCACGATAGGTCACATCGACCACGGCAAGACGACGCTCACCGCCGCTATCACCAAGTGTCTGTCGACGTC